>NZ_JASPJU010000032.1:0-213 GCF_030232435.1 Corynebacterium sp. MSK012 | reverse complement strand
GCCGGCTCATATAGTGTTGCCGAGATTGCCGCGCAGGCTGGGGTGTGCACAACCACGGTGTACAACCGGCGGGCTAGATTGACCACTATGAATACCCGCAGTCGGATAACACCTGGTGATGTATCTCGTGTTGGTACTGGTCGGCGGCTAGGGCTGGCGGAACGCTTACTTATTGCCGATTGCCTGCGGGCAGGTCATTCGCACCGGCGTATC
>NZ_JASPJU010000031.1:0-272 GCF_030232435.1 Corynebacterium sp. MSK012 | reverse complement strand
AACTTACAGAAAAACAAGATGCTCGCGTCCACTATCCAGTTCTCACACAACACCCACACACCACACAACAAACCACCAAACAGCAGCCTGCCCGCAGCACGCAGCAACCTGTAAACAGGAACAACAACATGTGTCATCCCAGACACCCAACAGCGCACCAACAACCAACCAACACAAAAAGGAAAGCACAAACGTTTAAAATCATCACACGCACGCGCAGACCACCACTTCAGTGATCTAACCAGTAGGTGTTCCACCCAAAAAACAAAAAA
>NZ_JASPJU010000030.1:0-282 GCF_030232435.1 Corynebacterium sp. MSK012 | reverse complement strand
CCGTACGGGATTTGAACCCGTGTTACCGCCGTGAGAGGGCGGCGTCCTAGGCCGCTAGACGAACGGGGCTTAGAACTGAATCCAACTCAACTGAGTGAGCGAATTCCGCTGGCCTACCAGGACTCGAACCTAGAATGACGGTACCAGAAACCGTAGTGTTGCCAATTACACCATAGGCCAATAAAGACTGGCGCTTTCACGCTGCCTTTGTACCCCGTACGGGATTTGAACCCGTGTTACCGCCGTGAGAGGGCGGCGTCCTAGGCCGCTAGACGAACGGGG
>NZ_JASPJU010000002.1:0-241341 GCF_030232435.1 Corynebacterium sp. MSK012 | reverse complement strand
CCCCACAGTGCAGCCAACCTGCCACTGGCCTGACGCGGCGAGGCGCCACGGTTGAGCAGATTGACAACCTGGGCGCGTAAGAATCGATTGTCATCGAGTTTGCGCGGCTTTGGACGAGCAAGACGCCCGCGGCTGGCCTGATCAGCGTGATAGGCATCGTAGATACCATCGACGCTGTTGCGTGCGATTTCACGACTGATAGTGGATTGACTACGACAGACTATCTGGGCGATACGCCGGTGCGAATGACCTGCCCGCAGGCAATCGGCAATAAGTAAGCGTTCCGCCAGCCCTAGCCGCCGACCAGCGCCAACACGAGATACATCACCAGGTGTTATCCGACTGCGGGTATTCATAGTGGTTAAACTAGCCCGCCGGTTGTACACCGTGGTTGTGCACACCCCAGCCTGCGCGGCAATCTCGGCAACACTATATGAGCCGGCCATAAGCATCTCGTAGATCACGCGATGCTTATGCATCATCGAGACCTTCGGGCAGTGCGATTGGTGCTGAATCGCAATTCCGGCTTGTCGCGCCCACCGCCTGACAGTTGGTGAGGGTATCCCTAACTCACGTCCAACTGCGCTTGCTGATGCCCCGTTGGCGATGTGTTGAAGCGCAATCGGTTTGATGGCACTGTATTTCGATCGGCGGGTTTGCTTCACTACTTCTCCTGGTCGAAAGTGGTGATGCATTCACCGCCTGACCCTACCAGGCCATTTTTGTCATAAACGCAGTCAGTAAGTCGGAGCGGCCCGCCGTCGCCAGTCATAAACGCAGTCAGTAACTCGGATTGGCCCGCCGTCGCCAAACATAAACGGGGTCACTAACTCGCATTGGGATTAAATAAGAAAAACCGCCTCCCGCCACATTCCGAATTGAGAATCGGAAAATAGCAGGAAGCGGTTAACTTTCACGGTGCGAGCGCGGCGTAAAAGCAGTGCTCGCACGACGCAAGCGCAGCGCTGAAACAGCCGCTGCAACAGCACAGCTCACAGCGCCAAGAGGGGATTAGCCCTCCAGCTTGTTGAAAGCCTTAGCCATACCGGACTTCTTGTTAGCCGCAGTGTTGCGGTGGAAGACGCCCTTGGTGACAGCCTTGTCCAGCTTGCGGGATGCAACGCGCAGCTGAGCCTCAGCAGCAGCCTTGTCGCCAGCCTCAACAGCAGCCTTGAACTTGCGGATCTCAGTGCGGACTGCAGAGCGGATTGCCTGGTTACGCAGGCGAGCCTTCTCGTTGGTCTTGTTGCGCTTGATCTGGGACTTGATATTTGCCATCGTGAATACCTCTTGTATCCGTAGTAGTTGGAATTGTTACCGCCCGCCACCAAGAAAAGTCCTGATCACAGTGCATATCGTGCTGTACAATCATCGCCGGTCAAACTAATCAACCAGCGAAATCACACCGCGCACTGCGCTTGTACGACGATGAAAACGCGAACCCAAGGTCCTGCCCGCGCTCGCCGTAAAGGAACACAACGGTAAACAACTTGCAGAATCTTAGCAAACAGCGCTGCCTAATTCCAGCTACTGAGTAATTCCAGCCACGCCCCAGTTCCAGCCGCGCCTAGTTCCAGCCGTAGTCCCCGCGTAGCCGGGCGGCGATGAGCTCAAAGCGCCTGCGGGGCATCATCGCACCTGCGCGACGAATGCCAGATTCCGGGATGAGCAAGATGCGGTCCATGCGAACCCAGGATGGCTTGGGGTCTTCATTCCAGAACCCACTGCCGATAAAGAGCCACTCCGGTTGCTCGCTGTGCTCGGTGCGAGTGGAAATCAGCATGCCCAGAAGGTACTGGTCATGGCGGCCAACCACGACAACTGCGCGCTCCCGCAAGGCGGCGTCTTCGCCTTCGAGTTGCAATGGAATCCACACCACTTCGCCGGGGTCGGCTTGACCATCCATGTCGGGGCTGTACACGATCGTGCGGGCCAGTTCCGCGGTTGGACGCGCGATGGTCACCGGGTCTCGCAGGCGAAGTAGGGCCTCCTTGGACTCGTCGGAAAGCGAGGTGTCCTGAGCGAGCCCAAGTTGCGTGTTGAGCTTAAACAGTGCCTCATCGAGTGTGTCGGGGCCGCGGAACCACTCGGTACCGGCGAAAAGACGCGCGCTGATGCGATTGCGCAGGCGGCGCGGCCAGCTTTCGCGGTCATTTTGATCGGTGGGCGAAGTGGAGCTCATGGAATCTAAGTCTAGAGGTTTAGTGCGGAGGGAATCGATAGGTAAGATTGTGCGTGATTGTATTTAAGCCCGGCTGGTCGGTTTTCGAGGCCGGCGCATATGGGTCGGCCAACGCCGCGCCCCAATGCCCATAACGTCTTTATTTTTCGGAGTAGACCCAACGTGACCAAGAATTTTGCGGAGCAGACTTTTACGGACCCCTCACGGATTCGAAATTTCTGCATTATTGCGCACATTGACCACGGTAAGTCCACCCTGGCGGACCGAATTCTGCAGCTCTCGGGCGTTGTTGAAGCACGCGATATGCGCGATCAGTACCTCGACAACATGGATATTGAGCGCGAGCGCGGCATCACCATTAAGGCTCAGAACGTGCGCCTGCCGTGGGTTCCGCGCACCGGCGAGCACGCGGGCGAAGAGATTGTCCTGCATCTGATTGATACGCCTGGTCACGTCGACTTCACCTACGAAGTCTCGCGTGCGCTAGAGGCGTGTGAAGGCGCGATTCTGCTTGTCGACGCTGCTCAGGGCATCGAAGCGCAGACGCTGGCCAACCTGTACCTGGCCATGGAAAACGACCTGGAGATCATTCCGGTTCTGAACAAGATTGACCTGCCGGCCGCGGATCCGGATAAGTACGCGGAGGAAATCGCGCACATCATCGGCTGTGAGCCGGAGGATGTCATGCGTGTGTCGGGCAAGACCGGTGAGGGCGTTGCGGAAATGCTCGACCGAGTCTGTGAGCTCGTCCCGGCACCGGTCGGCGATCCGGAGGCACCTGCTCGTGCGCTGATTTTTGACTCGGTCTACGACACCTACCGTGGTGTGGTCACGTACATCCGTGTTGTTGATGGGCAGCTCAAGCCGCGTGAAGTCATTCAGATGATGTCCACCGGAACTAAGCACGAGCTGTTGGAAATCGGCATCGTCTCGCCGCAGCCGAAGAAGTGTAAGGGCCTCGGCGTCGGCGAGGTCGGTTACCTCATCACCGGTGTGAAGGACGTCCGTCAGTCCAAGGTCGGTGACACCGTCACGCTGAACGCCACGCCGGCGGAGGAGCCGCTGGAAGGCTACGAAGAGCCGAAGCCGATGGTCTACTCCGGTCTGTTCCCAATCTCTCAGCAGGACTATCCTGACCTGCGTGATGCGTTGGAAAAGCTCCAGCTTAACGACGCTTCGTTGACATTTGAACCTGAGACTTCGGTGGCCCTCGGATTCGGTTTCCGCGGGGGCTTCCTGGGCTTGCTGCACATGGAGATCACCCGCGCCCGACTGGAGCGCGAGTTCGACCTGGACCTGATTTCGACGGCTCCAAACGTTGTCTACCGCGTTGTCACTGAGGACGGCACCGAGGTCACGGTTCACAATCCGAGTGACTGGCCTGAGGGTAAGCTCCGCGAGATTTACGAGCCGATGGTCAAGTGCACCATCGTCGTGCCAAGCGAGTTCGTTGGTCCTACCATGGAACTGTGCCAGCAGAAGCGCGGTGAGATGGGTGGCATGGACTACCTGTCGGAGGACCGCGTGGAGTTGCGCTACAAGATGCCACTGGGTGAGATCATCTTCGACTTCTTCGACATGCTGAAGTCCCGCACCAGGGGTTATGCTTCGCTGAACTACGAAGACGCCGGTGAGCAGATTGCGGATCTGGTCAAGGTGGACATCCTCTTGCAGGGCGAGGCCGTCGATGCGTTCTCCGCTATCGTCCACCGCGACAACGCGCAGTGGTACGGCAACAAGATGACCAAGAAGCTGCGCGAGCTGATTCCTCGCCAGCAGTTCGAGGTCCCAGTTCAGGCTGCAATCGGTTCGAAGATTATCGCCCGCGAGAACATCCGTGCACTGCGCAAGGACGTCCTTGCTAAGTGCTACGGCGGTGACATCTCCCGTAAGCGCAAGTTGCTGGAGAAGCAGAAGGCCGGTAAGAAGCGCATGAAGAACATCGGTTCGGTCTCGGTGCCGCAGGAGGCATTCGTGGCTGCGCTGTCCACTGACGAGGGCGGTAAGTAAAAGGGAAACTGCATGCCACGGAAGCGGAAGAAACTGGTCGAAGATTTCGAAGAGCTGCTTGAAGCCGGTGACATGGATGCGCTGAAGGCCGTCTATGACACTTGCGCTCTCAACGCGGTTTTCGGATACAGCAAGGACACTGCACTAGCGCTCCGTGGCACCCCGCCAGAGCTCATGCGCTGGCTGATCGAACAGGGTCTCGACGTCAACACCGAGAACCGGTTCGGTAAGACCGCGCTGGCAGAGCATGCCAACCGGGGCGACATCGACAGGATGAAGATTCTGCTCGAATGCGGTGCGGACACTGAAGCCGGTAAGTATCCTCCGCTTTTTATGGCAGCGAAGAGCCATCAGCCCAAGGCGATTGCGTTGCTGTTGGAAAATGGCGCTGACCTCCATAGAGAGAACCGCCTCGGCCACGGTCGTACAGCATTCAAAGAGGCAATCGCTACCGCCGATACCGATGCAGTCCGGCGAGTCCTAGAGAGTATCGAGGTTCTCCTGGACGCCGGTTCGGTCATCGACGACGAAGTCCGCGAAGAGTTCACTAAGTTTGGCCGCCGCTACAACCGCATGTCAGACAAGGCGCGCGACGAGTACCAGCCGGTCATGGATCGTCTCTACGAACGCATCGGTGCGGAACGTCCGGACGTGATTACGCCTCACGACGGCCACAGCGACATCATTGTCCCCGAAGACAAGTCGACCAATGGCCAGTTTAAATACCTCTGGAATTACCTTGTACCTGGTGGCGGTACAGCCGCGACTGTGCAGGGCGAAGTTATTCGCATCGTCGGTCGGCTCGGGTACGAGGCCCTGGAGATGGGCTACGTCAACTGGGACGAAGACTTTGTCCAGATGACCGACTTCTGGTTGGAGACGGTTGGGGCTGCCGAGGAAGCGATGACCGTCGTGAAGCAGCGCAAAGCCGGGGAGGCGGACATTGATGCGTTGACTGAAGCGGCAGTCGCGTGGGTTGCAGACCACCCGCAGCCGATTACGTTGGGCGAGGTCCCGTATCGGCGCTAGCCCCCAATTGGGTGACTAAAAAACTGTTAATGGCAAGCCCTACATAAATCGGCGGTGCCAGCCGTATCTTTGATGGGTGGAATCTGTCTACCTAACAGCAATACTGTTTTCGATTATCGGCGGACTCGGTGCTTCGTTGCTTCGGCTGCCGCCGCTGATTGGTTTCCTTGGGGCCGGTTTTGCCGTTCATGCAATGGGGCTTGAGGAAATCCCGTTTATTGATTCGCTGGCCGAGCTTGGTGTTACCACCTTGCTGTTCACTATTGGTCTGAAGCTGAATCCGAAGGATATCGTGGCGCCGCGAGTGGTCTTTTCGGGGCTGGGGCACGCGCTTTTGAACACGGTAGTTTTTGCCGTGCTGTTCGGTGTCGCGAGTTTCCTGCCGCTGCGTGAGCTCACGGGGCTGTCGGTGACCTCACTGATTTACATCGGCATCGCAACCTCGTTTTCCTCGACAGTGTTTGTGATGAGCCACCTGGAGGAGCAGAACCGAGGCGCTTCGGCTATCGGCCGCATCGCGATCGGTGTGCTGATTCTGCAGGACATCATTGCGGTCGGTGTGCTGGTGGTTTCGTCGGGTAAGACCCCGGAGCTGTGGGCGCTGGCGCTGCCGCTGTTGTTCTTTATTCGCCCACTGGCGGCGCGTCTTCCCAACCGCATGTTCCGCACTGAGCTGCTGGTTCTCACCGGTATTGGTATTGCCGTGGCCTCGTACTCGGCCTTCGAGCTGGCAGGGCTGTCCGGCTCGCTGGGGTCCCTGGTCGCCGGTATTCTGCTGTCCTCGCACCCAATTTCTGACCGTCTGTCGGAAGCTCTGATTAGTATCCGCGAGCTGCTGCTGGTCGCGTTCTTTATCCAAATTGGCCTCGGTGGTCTGCCAAGTGCTGGCGGCTACGTTATCGCCGCGATTATGGTCCTGTTCCTGGTGTTCAAGGTCACTATCTTCATCGGGATCCTCAAGCGCACCGGACTGTCCCTGCGCACTAGCGCGTTGGCGGGCCTGACGCTGAGTAACTACTCGGAGTTCGGTCTCATTGTCATGGCTGCGGCGACGCAACAGGACATTCTGCCCGATGAGTGGACCTCGATCATGGCGGTCGCCGTGGCGGGTAGCTTCATTGCCAGCTCGCTGATGGTCCCGCATGAGGACAAGCTGGTCAGCTTCCTGCAGAAGTTCGTCCCAGAAACCCCAGAGGACCGCCTGGTCCCAGAAGAGGCAACGGTCATTATTGATAACGCTGATGCCCTCATCATGGGTATGGGGCGCGTCGGCGTCGGTGTCTACGGCAGGTTGGTTAATGAGTACGGCATGAACGTCTTCGGCGTTGACTTCGATGAGGATCGCATCGAAGAGCTGCGTGAGCAGGGCTACCAGGTTATCTCGGGTGATGTGACAGACCCAGAGCTGTGGCACCACATCGAGTTGGAGAAGAAACCAGCGCTGTACGTGTTGGCGCTGTCTGAGCACGCTGAGACCTACGCGATGATTCAGAACATCCGTAAGCAGGACACCGAAGCCGTGGTTGCTACCACCACTAAGGTGCAGAGGTTTAAGGATCAGCTTCTCAACGTTGGTGCCGACATGGCCGTCTACCTTTATGACGGTGCTGGCGAGGAGCTTGCCGACCGCGCAGTGGAAACACTTAAGCAGCGTTCGTAGCCGGATCCGTGACCCCGTGATGGGCTAGCAGGGCTGCCGCGGCTAACCGCACTTTCAGATAAGCCTAAGCTGGAACTATGACTGATTTATATCTCGTGCGGCACGGCGAAACTGAGTGGTCGCGCACTGGACAGCACACATCGGTAACTGATCTTCCTCTGACTGACAACGGTCGGGAAGAAGCCGAGGCCCTGAACGGCTGGCTGGATCCGAAGGACTTTGGGCTAGTGCTGGCATCACCCCGCCAGCGTGCCCAAGAGACCGCTCGATTGGCAGGATTCCACGACTTCGAAGTCGAAGAGGATCTCGCGGAATGGTTCTACGGCGACTACGAGGGGATTACCTCGAAGGAAGTGCAGAAGACTGTTCCCGACTGGCAGATTTGGACTCACGGTGTGCCCAATGGCGAAACCGCGGAAGAAGTCCGCAAGCGCGTTGAACGTGTAGTCAAAAGGGTTCGTGAATCGGGTGAAGACAAGGCGATTCTATTCGCCCACGGTCACTCGCTGCGTGCGCTCACTACGGCCTGGTTGGAACTGCCCATTGAACTTGGCCAGTCCTTCCCATTGAATACTGCGTCCCTGTCAGTGCTTGGTCGCTACCATGACCGGCCTGCGGTTCTGCGCTGGAACCTCTCGCGGGGGCTGTAGCGGCGTTGTGGCCAGTGTCTCGGTGAATTCGCCGACACCGTTCAAGCTCTGTAGTGGGCGCCCGTGAATCACAATTCCGGTGCCTTCGATATCGGGGAGACCACCACGGCGGTGTTGTTACGGCGCGCGCCGAACCCTTCACCAGGTTTTGGTGCATATTCGCAGGATAGGACCCAATTGCACGCTCGCCGCTCACGTCGACTCTCCTTTGTTTACTTGTCTCCTTTAGTTAACTCCTTTTCCCGACCAGCTGTCGTATACAAGTAAGCAGTGCGACGTTTAGGGGACTCGGTGAGTCCAGCCCTCCGTGCCGTATTTGGTGTCAATAAGATGCTGCGCCGCAGCGAAGTCCTCGTCGGAAAGCGATGCCTCGGTGGCGCCGTAGCGGTTGATGAATGTCTGCTTCATCGTGTCAATGACTTCCGCGCGGCTGGCACCGGTCTGGCGACGGAGCGGATCGACGCGCTTCTTCGCGCTGCGCAGGCCCTTATCGGCAATCTTGGCCTTGCCAATGCGCAGGACTTCCATCATTTTGTCGGCATCGATGTCATAACTCATGGTGACGTGGTGGAGCACTGTCGAACCACGGCGCTTCTGTGCGGCACCACCAATCTTGCCGCCATCGGAGGTGATGTCATTGATGGGGACGTACCACGCATTGACGCCGAGCTGTGCGAGTGCGGCGATGACCCAGCGGTCGAGGAACTCATAGGATTCGACGTAGCTGAGGCCGGCGACCAGCTTCTCCGGAACATAGATCGAGTAGGTGACGCAGTTGCCACCCTCCATGAACATCGCGCCACCGCCGGAGAGACGACGCACCACTTGCACATCGTGCTTCTCTACGCCCTCGGGTTCGAGTTCATTGACATAGGACTGGTAGGAACCGATGACGGTGGCACGATCATCCCAATCCCAGAAGCGCAGAGTTGGTCCGCGCTGTCCGGAATTGACTTGGTCAAGGAGGAGTTCGTCGAGGGCAACATTCATCACCGTCGGCAGGACTCCCGGCTGCAAAACCTCCCACTCCAAATCAGTGAAGTCGACAGCCTGTGTCAGTGCACGTCGAACGACCTGCGCAATGATGTGGGTATCAAAACCGTGCAGTCGCACCTCGCGACCAGACTGCTCCTCAAAATCCTTCAGCGCCGCATCGAGGCGAGCCTGTAGGCGTTCCGTATTGTCCCCGGCAGGCGCACCGAGGAGAGCGTCATTAATAATGTCGTAGGCTTCGTCGGGTTCGAGGAAAAAATCGCCCGAAATGCTTATCGACGAAATAGTGTCACCGGTGGTCTCGCAGTCGGCAACAACCAATTTGCCGCCGGGAACCTTCATTTCTGAGTGGAATTTCTGCGGGTGCGTCATAGGATTCGATGGTACTCGCGCCGGGCGTTACGATGTCCTCCGTGTTTACCTCATCAACTTTGGATCACCGCGCCCGCAAAATTGTTGCGTGGGTAGCAGGCCTGAATCTTCTCGGATTCTTCATTGAATTAATTGTTGCCTCAATTATTGGTTCCGCAGCGCTGTTCGCCGACGCTGCAGACTTTCTTGAAGACTTTCTGATCAACCTGCTGGTTCTCACCGCATTGGGGTGGTCGCTGGCGAGCCGTCGTAAAGCGAGCTTCGGCCTTGCCGGGCTGATTCTGATTCCGGCGATTGCGGCGTTCGGCACCGCCATTTGGAAGATGATTAGCGGTGAGCCGCCAGAGCCACTAACGCTGTCGGTGACGGCAATTATCGCGATGGTCATCAACCTGGTCTGTGCGATTTTGCTGATGAACCTGCGCAAGGCCGACAGTGCGCTCATGCGCGGCGCGTGGTTGGCGGCGCGTAACGACGTCCTGGCGAACCTGCTCATTCTCGCCGCCGGAGTGGTCACCATTTTCTGGTTCAGCGCATGGCCGGACATCGTCGTAGGACTTGTCATCGGCGTCATTAATCTCACGGCCGCAAAGGAGGTCTACGAGCAGGCGCGTGCCGAAGACCCCGAGCTGGAGATGGATGATGACGACTAGCGCTGACTAGTCCGGGGGTGGGAGCGAAGGTTGGGAAGGGGCCGGGGAGGGCCGGGGCCTACTTCCACATATCCTTCTGCCACTGCGGCTTATGGGCGTAGGTGAACTCGTAGTATTCCTTGTTCTTCAGCTCACTGGCTGCGGCCTGGTCAATGACAACCGTGGCCCGTGGGTGCAGCTGCAATACGGACGCAGGCATCGACGCGCTCAGTGGGCCCTCGATGGATGCGGCAATAGCGTGCGCCTTTGCGGTGCCGGTGGCCAGCAGCAGGAGGTGCCCCGCACGTGAAATGGTGCCAAGCCCCTGGGTGACCACGTGGTACGGCACATCGTCCGCGGAGTCGAAGAAGCGGGCGTTATCCAGCACGGTCTGCGGGTGCAGCGTCTTAATGCGAGTCAGAGAGCCAAAAGAGCTGGCGGGCTCGTTAAAACCAACATGCCCATTGGTGCCGATGCCCAGCAACTGAATGTCAATGCCGCCGGCCTCGATAATCTTTCGCTCGTAATCCTCGCAGGCCGCGCCGATATCGTCCGCGAGGCCATCGGGAATATGGACCCTCGCCGGGTCGACATCCACGTGATCGGAAAACTCACTGTGAATCACGTGGTAGTAGCTCTGCTCATGCTCGATGGGCAGCCCCACGTACTCGTCTAGTGCGAAAAAGCTGCAGTCCTTGAATGTCACATCACCAGCCCGATGGCGACGGATCAGTTCCCGATACGTCGCAAGCGGAGTCGATCCTGTCGCTACACCAAGGTTTCCACCTTTGTTGGCGTAGTGAGCGAGGTAGTCCGAAGCGATGCTCGCGACTTCGGCCTCAGAATCGACGATGATGATTTCCATGGTGGAACACTCCTGAAAACGAGGGCTCGTGGCAGAAATTGCAAAAGGTGCGAGACAGAGTACCAGTGACTCCACAACGCTAAGCGCTATAACCCTATTCAGATGAGGTTAATCTGCCATTGGTTAATTCCTGTAATTACACTCTGTTTTTCTTGTTTATCAACTTCTTCCGGGCAACGAAAAACACTCAGGGCAACGCCACAGTTGGCGTTACTCTGAGTGTGTTGGGGGCGTATTGTTTCTGGCCCTGGGCTACTTCACCCAGAAATTGCCGTCTTCGTCCTTGTAGATGATGTCACCAGCTTGAGCGACTTGGGTATCGTTGACCTGAAGCTCAACCAAATCCAGTGTTTCGACAATTGGTTCAACGTACACGCCACCGTCAAACCAAACCTGGAAAGCATCGGCCGAAGTCGAAGATCCTGAGAAACGGTGCTGTTCGTATTTGTGCACCGGAGCAAATGGGCAGTTAATCGCCTGTGCAATTGTCGGGGAAGCCACGACGGAGCCAAGTACGGCAGCGGCGCCGATGATAACAGCGGCGAGAGAGCGAGAGAACTTCATAGTTAATTCCTTCCCGAGTCGGGGTTATGACGCAGTTATGGGGATGCCGAAGTGCGCACTGTCGGCTGCTGTTGCTGTGGGCTAGACTGAGCCTTCTTTTTCAATGACAAGCATGCGCGCCTCGCCCTGCGGGTGCGCGACATGCTCGTCGCCGGCTTCTGCAAAACAGATAGTGCCAGGCGTTAATGTGCGTACGCATTCCTGTCCCGCATCGCGGTAGTGCATGTCGACGGCTCCGTCGACAACCACAAAGACCTCTTCGCCATCATTGATGTGCCACTTGTATGGCTGATCGCTCCAGTGGAGCCGGACGCTTGTGGCGCCAGTCATAGTGACAACATTCAGTGCACCCCACGGGCGATCAGCGGTGAAGTCTGCGGCTTCGATGAATTTCATGAGCCAATTCTAAGCGGTTTTCGTCCCGAGTGGAAAGGCCTGGATGAACGGCTGCCGTCCGGTGTCTAGCGCTACCTACCGCCACTCGGCACTTGCCGGGTCAATACCTTCCTTACGGGCCTGAGCTTCAATCAACTCCAGCAGGTAGCCAGCATTGCCGCGGTAATACCGGTCAAACCGGGAATCAGCGACGTACATGCGAGCCAGCAGAATCTGCTTTTCTCGACCGGCCTCGTAGAAGCGGGTAATAGAGGCCAAGTGACGGTCAACTAGCTCGGCCGCCTCAGCGGAACCGGGCTCGACGTGGCGCTCGGCGGCGTCGGCAAGCGCATCGGCAAAATCCTTAGCCTCTGCTTCAAGCTCGGCCCAGTCGCTGTCCTTCATCTTTTCCTGAGCCTGCTGAGACTGCTCCCACTCAGTGGTGTCGCCCCAGCGCTCCTCAGCTTCGGCTTCTAGATTCTGCCAGTCGCGGCCCAAGAGCTCCGCTTTCGTCTTTGCTTTCATGGTATTTCCTTCCTCAATCAGTTTGTCCAAGGACTGCACCATGTGGTGCAGGTCAGCGATCTTCTCGGTGAGAACAGTTCGCTGTGCGAGTAAACGATCTTTCCGACTTCTCGGGGAGGAATCGCCGTGGATGAACTCCTCGATAGTCTTCAACGGCACACCGGCGGCGCGGTAGACCAGAATCTCCAGCGCGGTGTCGATGTCCTCATCGGTGTAGAGGCGGTAATCGGACCACGTGCGATACTGCGGGCTGAGTAGTCCGATGGCATCCCAATGCCTCAGCGTGCGTGTGGTAACGCCCAGGAGCTCGGCTGCCTCGCCGATGGTGTACTCGTTGTCGTTGTTGCTCACGGGAATCATCTTTCTGTTTGACGCCGCGTCAAGGTCAAGACCTGACGCCGAAATCCGTCGAAGAAGTTAGTTGCGGCAGCCGTAGGTGTGCCGTTCCCGCGACTGTCAATCTGCGGGGCCCGACCGCAAGAGCCGAAGCCTGTTGATTGCCGCCACAACCTCCTGGAAACGAGGCTCCGCCAGATGACCAGAATTGGTAGACGCAGCTGCCGCGTCGAAGAGCGAATGACAAAAGTTGTAGTACTCACGCTGAATTAGCTCGGTGAGGTCAGTACGTCCATCGAGCTGCTTTACAACGGCGCCCAGAATCCGGGCAATGGCTTCTGTTTGGGAGGAATCCATCAATTGGCCGACAGCGCGCAGGTCAAGATTGTCCTTGCCCACCTGAATCAGTTCGAGGCAACGAGCACGCGGTGGCTTAGGCGGTTTCGCGCCGCTACCGCGCCCGCCGCGACTGCCACGACCACCGCGCCCACCGCGACTGCCATGCCCATGACCACCACGACCACCATGTCCACCACGGCTCTCACCGGCAGGGAAGTCAGCCTGCAGAAAACGCTCACCGATCTGCGCAAAAGCTGGCGAAGGTGCAGCCGGAGTGGCAGATTCTCGGAGCTCACGGGCGCGCTCGGTGACGTCGTAAGGCGTGTACGCATCCATAGCAATCACGGTGTCCGCGACATCGATGAACGCACCAGAACCACCAGCGACGATGACCGTGGAGATCCCGTGGTCCTCCCAGAGCTCGCGGACCCGTGCGACCAGTGGAGTAATCGGCTCCCGGTCATCGGGGATGAGTCGGCGCATGCGCTCATCACGAATCATGAAGTTAGTTGCGGAGGTGTCCTCATCGATGAGCAACACGCGCGCACCGGAACCCAGCGCCTCCATCAGACCCGCAGCTTGGGAGGTCGACCCCGACGCGTTCGCCGTGGAAAACCGGGTCGTGTCATCACCGGAGGGAAGACCGTTGATAAACGGCGAGATATCCACACCAGTGATGGCCCGGCCGTCCTCGGCACGCAGCGCAACCGCAGTCTCGTCAGCGACCACAAACTCGCGGCCGTCGCCAGCGACATGGTCATACACGCCAGTGACCAGGGAGGACAGTAGCGTGGACTTGCCGTGGTAGCCACCGCCGACAATCAACGTCACGCCCCGCGGAATGCCCATGCCGTGCACCATTTTACCCGACGGCAACTGAAAACTGTGCTGCAACGATTCCGGCGAGGTAAACGCAGTCGCGCCGGGCTTCGGCAGCTGGCTATTGCCCGCCTGACGGGGCAACACCGACCCGTCTGTCACAAACCCAATCAGGTCCGCGTCCGCTACCGCACGGCGCAAAAAGAGCTGGTCATACTCCAATTCCGCGGCTGCCTCGAGCGCATCGATGGGTGCGTTTACAATGGCGTCGTCAAGCGCGTCCAACAAATCCTCACAGATCAAGCGCGCCGCCTCACGCCCGAGAATGCGCCGGCCGCGGGCGGGCAGCTGGATTTCCAGGCAGATCTGGAGGGCATCATCATGCTTATCGACGTCGTGCGCATCCCCACGGAGCTCAGCGACAGCTGTTCGGCGCAAGACCTGCTGCCCCGGAGAATCGATAAACAGCCCGCGGCCATACTTCTTAAAAGCTCGCACGAGGCTGCGGTTCAACAAATCGAGCTCTGCCGTGCTGAACCTGCCGGGTTGTGAGCGGGAGGCTCCGCGATAGTCCAGCACTGACAGCGGAATGTGGACGCGTGCCCGTGATGCTGGAGCGTAAGGGTCGGATTGGACCTTGTCGACAAACAGCGTCGCGTCCAGATCCGGCAGGTCGTGGGAGCCACGAAGAGATTTGTATGCGCCGTAGCTCTTGCCATCGAGGTTGGAGAGACGTCGATAAAGGTCAGCGGGCATATTTCTACTTTCGTTGAGAAGTTGGGTGCTCTTCCCGCGAGTGTAGCGGCAGATGAGACAGCGCGATTCGCTCCTGGAACGGCCTGGGGCAAATGACCGTGTGCGGTAGCGCCGTTGCTGCAGGAAGGTAGCGTGAGAGGCATGACTGATAGCTCGGAAGCTGACAAACCCACGGACGCAGGGAACAACCCAGAGTCGGTGCAAAAACACGCCCGCGCGAATGCCAAGCGCTACGTCTGGGCGAACGGACTACAGAATATCGGCGACCAGATTGTTGCGGCCAAGACGCTGCTGCCATGGCTGCTGCATTCGGCTGGCGCGCCGGGCTTCTTCATCGCCATGCTTGTGCCGGTGCGCGAGTCCGGTTCGATGCTTCCGCAGGCCGCCCTCACACCTTGGGTGAAATCTCGCCCGCGCCGCACAACCGTCTGGATCGCTGGTGCTTTGGGGCAAGCCATCGCAGCAGCGCTGATTGGTCTGGCTGCGTTGTTCCTAGAAGGCACCGCGCTCGGCGTCGCTGTCATCGTCGCGCTTGCAGGCTTTGCGACGGCCCGAGCCCTGTGCTCGATGGCCTCAAAGGATGTCCAGGGCCGCACGATTCCGAAGGGGCAGCGCGGGCAGATTAGTGGCCGAGCTGCGATGTTGGGCGGTGTCGCCGCAATTATTGTTGGTGCAGTGTTGTGGATTATCCGCGACAACGTCACCAAACCAATCGTGGCGGGGCTCATCTTTGTTGCGGCACTGTCGTGGGTAGCAGCAGTTTTGATTTTCCGTGGGATTGTTGAGCCCACCAACGAGGGGGACAAGGAAGAACCGAATAAAACCTGGTGGCAGGACACCTGGCGGCTCTTTAAAGAGGATAAGAACTTCCGCGACTTTGTGATCGTCCGTAGTTTGTTGCTGGTCACAGCATTATCCACGTCGTTCATCGTAACCCTAAGTGCACAGGTGGGAGCTGATCTGGAAGCCTCTGACGGTAGCGGCGGGGGAGTAAGCGCCAATGTCGGTATCTTCATGCTCGCCGCAGGCTTCGCCTCTTTGGTTGGTGGAAAAGTCGCCGGAATCTGGTCGGATAAATCCTCGAAGAAGGTGTTGACCTACTCTTCGCTGGTCGGTTCTATTGTTCTCTTTTTGTTGGTCGCAAGTGCTCACTGGCTTTCCGCCGGTGCGAACGCTTGGATTTTCCCGCTCGGCTTCTTCGCGATGTCCGTCGTCCACGCCGGTGTTCGCGTGGCTCGTTCGACCTATGTTGTGGACATGGCAGAAGGCGACAAGCGCACCGAGTATGTCGGAGCAGCCAACACCATCATGGGCGTTGTCCTGCTCATCGTCGGTGCGCTTTCGGGTGTTATCGCCAGCTTCGGCCCTGCGGCAGCTTTAATCTTCCTGGCACTAATGGGACTGGTTGGTGTCGCTATGTCCAGCAGGCTGAAGGAAGTCTCGGCGCCGCACAAGGTGACGCCTTAGCAGGGCAGTTCTTTAACAAGGCGGAAGCACTAGCTCACACTAACCGCTACAGCCTCATCGTTCTTGCGCCTGACAATGTCAATAACCAGCGCAGTACCGATCACCGCAGCCCGCGTTTCCTCGTTCAAGTTCGGCTCCAAATGCAGAGCGTACGTGTCCTTGCCGGTAATAGCGCCTTTGAGACCACGGTACTTCCGGTCAATCTTCGCAATCGGGCGTCCCTTGCTGGTCAGTGCGTAATTTTTACCGCGGAAGCCGCCGTCAACATCGACGTCGGAAAGCCCTTTGACGGACAAAGTTAGCCGTGATTTTAGGCTGAATCGTTTGGTCTTGGCTGTGGCGATCTTAGCGCCGTTGGGTGTGAGAACCTTGTATGTGTCGCCGAAAACGTTCGCGGGGTCGGTGATGGTGAGGAGCTTGTCGCCCTCTTTGCCATCCTCGTCCACATCGAAGATGTCGTACTTGACACCGATGCCCAACATGCGGCGACCCAGTGATCCCGCTTGGGCAATTTGGGCAATCTGGGTGCCGTTGTCATCGAAAATGGAGTATTCACTGCGCATAACGTTGCGTGTTTCTTGAATCAGCAGTGTGTCGGTCGTAAGCAGTCGAGGTTTCTGTGTGTTCACGAATTAGCTCCAAACTCGATGACAGTTATTTAGAACTCTACGACCATCTTGCCGGTATTGCCTCCGCTAAACAGTTCGAGGAATGCAGCTGGCATGTTCTCGATACCGTGGCGAGTGGTGACATCGTAGGCGACCTTACCGCTGACGACCAGCGGAGCCATTCGCTCCTGGAATTCACCTGCCAGGTGCAGGTACTTGCCCAAGACGAAGCCGCGCAGCGTAATGCACTTGCCAATCGCCAGAGCCAAGTTACGTGGTCCGGTCGGCGCTCCAGTGTTGTTGTACTGGGAGATTGCGCCACACATAGCAACGCGGCCAAAGGTGCGCATCGCGCCGATGGCTGCCTCGAGATGGTCGCCACCGACGTTGTCGAAGTAGAAGTCGATGCCCTCCGGCGCTGCCTGTGCCAGCTGTTCTGCAACCGGGCCGTCGTTGTAGTTGAAGGCGGCATCAAAGCCGAGTTCGAGTAGGCGCTCAACCTTTTCGTCCGAGCCGGCGGAACCAATGACACGGGATGCGCCCATCTGCTTGGCAAACTGACCAGCAGCCGAGCCGACCGCACCAGCAGCGCCAGAGATAAAGACGACGTCGCCTTCCTTCATCTCTCCGACAGCAGTCAGGCCAACGTAAGCAGTAAGGCCAGTAAGACCAAGGATGCCCAGGTAGGCAGCAGCCGGTGCAACGTTCAGGTCAACCGGTGTTGCCTCGGAATCGGCAATAACAGCATTGGTCTGCCAGCCATAAGAGTGGCGGACAGCGTCGCCAACCTGGAACTTATCCGACTTGGACGCAAGGACAGTGCCCACAGCGCCGCCAGTCATTGGCTGGTCAAGCTGAAAAGGAGGAACGTACGACTTGGTGTCGTTCATACGGCCACGCATGTAGGGATCGACGGTAGCGACCGAGTTGGCTACCAAAATGTCGCCGTCGTTAAGCTCTGGCAAATCGACGGTCTCGAGGCGGAAATTCTCGTCAGTCGGCAGGCCGGTCGGTCGGGAAGCTAGAACCCACTGCTGAGTGGTGGTGGGCAGTTCGGTTGTGGACGATGCATCAGTGGAAGTCACTGTTTTTCTCCTGTTGCGTATTCCTGGATCTATTGTCAGATTGTTGTTGCGTGGCCTCTATATCGTGATAGATATCCGAGCCACGTAGGCTGCCACTGTACCGTTGCCGGAGTGGTTCAGGCTATGCCTAGACATGTTTTTATAACTTAAAGCGATTGGAAAAACGCAGGTTATGCCGCTTGTACCCAGGAATCGAGGCGCTCAATTAGAACGTCCAAATCGTCCAGCAGAGGCATGCCGGGCAGTCGTTCGGCGATCACGTTGCGGACGCTTGTGTACCACCACAGTTGCTGGCTCGGAGTTGAACGAAACCGTTCCCACAGGGCGTGGCCGTCGCGGTCTAAATCCTCCAGAGTCTGGCTGAGATTGTGGAACTTATCCGCGCCGGCCACGATGAGGGACTCCTCGCTGCCACGGGAAAGCTGCCCCAGATAGGCATCGGCGCGGTCCTGCCACGAGGGCAGGGAAGGGTCTTTGGTGACACCCGCGACGATTTCAACCACGCGAGACCCGAACTCATCTTCCATCTCGGCACGTGAGTAGTTTGCCGGCACGTCTTCCAAAATGTCGTGGAAGAGGGCTGCCAACAGCACGTCTTCGTCGTTAGTCACGCTCGCCGCAATCAGCATTACCGCCATTGGATGGCTGATATAGGGAACGCCAGAGCCCTTTCGGTAGTGCCCATCGTGCGCGCGGGAAGCAGTTGCGATGCCGCGCATGAGCCTGCCACTGGGACGTGTCGAAGCAAAGGTGTCAGCGTTTTCCATGGGTATCCCGACCTTTCGTTGATGCTTGAAAAATAGCAGCGTCTAAGCTTGAACATCATGAACGTCGCAGAAGTAGATCCGCTCATCGAGTCGATGTACCGGTGGTCCGATGTCAGTGGTGTCCTGCTCATGGGCATCATTGGTGGCACCATCGCCCGGCAACGAGGCTACGACATCATCGGGTTCTTCTTTATTGCGCTGTTCTCCGCACTGGGCGGCGGCATGATTCGCGATGTTCTGATTAACCAGGGCACCGTCGCCGCAATGAGCCAGCCGGAGTACCTAATCCTGGCGTTTACTGGTGCGCTCATTGCGCGATTTTTCTATTTCAAAGGAAAGACCTGGGAATACGTTCAGGTCCACGGTGACGCTGTGGTCTCGGGACTCTGGGCAGCTACGGGAACGGTCAAAGGCGTCACGTATGGTCTGCCCATTCTGCCGTGCATCATGATGGGCGTTTTCACCGCCACTGGTGGTTCCATGATCCGCGACATTGTGACCGGGCGAGTACCCGCTGTTTTCGGCGGCAACCAGCCCACGGTCATCCCGGCCGTGGCTTGCGCGGTCATTGTCATCGGAGGCCACCATTTGGGATTTATGGCCGTGTCCATGGTCATTGGTCCTATCGTCAGCATCCTGCTTTCGCTGCTGGGGTACTGGGGTAATTGGCGAGTGTCGGCACACTCGGAGTGGGCGCCACTGAACGACACCGCGGCGCAGATTGCGGTCCTCGCACGTCGAGCAGAGGGCAAGAGCCGCGAGGTTGGTCGACGTTTCGAGCCCGCACGCCTCCGCAGCTGGCGTCACCGACAGATGGAAAAAGCGCTGCAGCGTCGCATTCAGGCTGAGGTTGATAGGGGAGTGTCGCGTTCCGACGCCGAGGCCAACGCGGAGGAATTCCTGGAGGAGTTCAATGCGGACTTCCCAGCGGATCTGCACATGCCGACGGCGCAGCAGGAGACAGTGCAGGATGACAGCGACGAATCCGATTTCGGTGTGGACCTATCCGGTGATTCCTATGATGACTACGGAGAAGATACGGCACTGCGGCAGCGGGAATACCGGGAGATGTTGGATCAAATTCTTGCGGACGATGAGGCGACCGATTTACTCGTCGCAAAGCTGATGAAGAAATACGAGCAGCGGGATTAGAGGAGCGGCAGAGACATGGCATCGACGAGTACTGCAAGCAGGCATTTTGGGTACATTATTAAGGAACACACCGTTGAGGTGCCCTGGGATCCTTTTACCGAAGCTGCGAATGCCGCGACATTTGAGCTTTTCGCCAGGGAAATCTATGCGCCAGGAAATGAGGATGCGCCGGCAATTGTCTATTTGCAGGGCGGCCCGGGATTTCCGGCACCGCGTCCGGTAGGTGCCAGCGGAGTAATCGGTGAGGCGCTGAAGGAATTCCGCGTCATCCTGCTGGATCAGCGCGGCACTGGGCGCTCGCATCGAATTGATGCGGCCAATATTGCAGATGTTCCGGCCGAGCGGCTTGCCCAATTGCGTCAGGAATACATCGTCGAAGACGCGGAAGCATTGCGAAAGCATTTGGGCATTGCCAAATGGTCACTGTATGGCCAGTCCTTTGGCGGGTTTTGTATTACTTCGTATCTCAGCCGCTATCCGGAATCCGTGGAGCACGCTTATCTCACAGGCGGTTTACCTGTTCTGGACCGTGGTGCTGACGACCTTTATCGCACGACGTATGCGAAGCTGCGCACCCGTCACGAGCGTTTTTATCGCGAGTATCCGTGGGCCGAAAACCGAATTCGAGAAATCTGCGCGCACCTCGAGCAATCTGCAGAAACTCTCCCCACCGGTGAGCGACTGAGTTCTCGCCGATTCCGCACCATCGGAATTGAATTAGGCCGCGGAGATGGATTCCACAATCTGGCGTATTTGTTGGAAGAGCCATTCCACATTCGCAATGGCGAAAAGCAATTGCGCACCGATTTTCTGGCCGATGTAGGGACCCGCGTGAGTTTCGCCGACGGTCCGCTATACGCCGCGATTCATGAATCCATTTATGGTGGCGTCGGGAACCAGCCCACAACTAATTGGGCAGCTCACCGTATTCGCGAGGAAATCCCAGGTTTTGAAGAAAAAGCCAATCCTGCAGGAGACGAGCCGTTTTATCTCACCGGTGAGCACGTTTTCCCCTGGCAATTCGACGAGGACCCCGCGCTCGTTCCTTTCAAGGAAAAGGCGGAAGCATTTGCGCAGCACACCTGGGAAAGCTCGCCGTATGATTCCGCACGCTTGCTTGCCGACGCCCCGACCTCGGCAGCCGCGGTTTACCTCGACGATATTTTCGTGCCGTTCGAGTACTCCATGGAGACAGCCAACTGCTACCGGGACCTGCGGCCACATGTGACCAATGCATTCCAGCATGACGGCATTCGCCACGATGGTGCGGCAATCTTTGCCCGGCTCCGCGAGCTCGTCGAGGATCACTAGGATGCCAGTTTGCCGGTGGAGATTCTCTCCCCGTAGAACTTCAAACCTCCGCAGAACCTCATGTAGTCCAGCATTGCCTCTCGGTGCCGTCTATCCTGGTGAGCATGTCGACAGCAGAGTTCTGGGATGGGAAATTCACCGCAGATCGCGAGGCCGCAAGTGACGGTTCGCGCTCTTTCTTTGGCGGCGAACCGAATCCGACAATCGCGCAGCATGTTGAGGTAATCTGGAAAGGTTTCTCCGACCCCTCACGTGCGCTCGACCTAGGCTGTGGCCGTGGCCGTCACACGGTGTGGTTAGCCAGCCAGGGCTGGGATGTCACCGGCATGGATTTCTCCAGCGTCGGGCTCGAACATACTGGAGCCGCGTTGGCAGCTGAAGGGCTCTCTGCGAACCTGGTCCAGCAAGACTTAACAGACTGGCAGCCGGAAGCAGGAAGCTTTGAGCTGGTAGTCGCCGCATTTATTCACCTGCCGCGCAGGGACAGGGAGAACCTCTGGCGAGCCGTCGCTGAGGCTCTCACTCCGGGTGGCTACTTTGTCTCAGTCTCACACCATCCGGACAACGAAGTCCACGGCCCGGGAGACCCCGAGCTGCTCTACAGCGCGGATGAGGTCACTGATTTCTTTGCGCACGAGCCGCAGAGTCTCGAAGCGGTGGTGGCGCAGCGTGACGTCGTCAAGCAAATCGATGGCAAGAACGTTGTCGACACCGTGGTGGTGCTGCGGAAGACCTGCGCGGAGAGCTAGAAGGAGCCTAGACCTCGGCGCGCGCAAGTCGAGCAAATGCGCCGTCTGCGTTGAGGAGGTTGTCATACGTGCCGCGTTCGATGAGCTGGCCGTTTTCGATGACCAGGATGTCATCGGCCTCGGCCAGTGTCTGAAGTCGGTGCGCAATAAAGATGCAGGTCGCTCCACATGCGCGGGCATTGTCTACGATACGAGCCTGCGTCAGTGGATCCTGGTGGCTGGTGGCTTCGTCGAAAATAACAATCTTTCCGGCGAGGTGTGCAGCGAGGTCATTGGGCTTAGTGCCGTCGGCTAGTACCGCGCGTAAGTAGGTGCGGGCCAGCGCCAGACGTTGACGCTGACCACCGCTGAGCCGCTGCGCGCGGCGGCCAATGGGCCTGTCCAGCGGCATCTCAGCAGGGTTGATGGCGGCGAGTTCGAGCGCCCAGTGCATCAGTGATTCGGGAACCTCGCAGCCATCAGGCGCGCCGAGACATAGATTCTCAGCGATGGTGGCCTCCATGAGAAAGGGATTCTGATCTGCGACAACAACCGTTCGGCAGACATTGGTTGAGCCGAGGTCACGGGCATTGTGGCCATTGATGATGACCTCGCCGACATCCGGATCGACATGCCGCTGGATTAGCCGGGAGAGTGTGGACTTGCCCGAACCAGTTGGGCCGACCACACCGATGAACTGGCCTGAGGCAATGCGCAGATTGATCTTGGTCAGTGCAGGGTTATCGGCGCCAGGGTAGCGGTAGCTGACATCGCTCAGTTCGAGGGCAGGGACTGAGCTGGTGGATTCGGACAGGGACGTTTCCGCATCTGGTGTCTTCGGTTCTTCCACAGTCGGCGGCTGCGCGGCCAGCTCCCTGATCCGAGTGACTGCATTGAGTCCTGCTGGCAGAGAAGATGCTAGGCGCTCGATCGAATCCATTGATGAAGCAGTTCCCGCCACCAGGGACGTCGTCACCAAAACAGCAGGGAGCATACGGTAGTCGGCTGAAAGCGCCGGGATACCAGCACAAAAGACGGCAATGCTGCCACCCCAAATCCGAAGTCCCGTTGCACCAGAACGGAGGTCCGCCCGCTTGCCGCCTGTACGCATTTTCTGAGCAAGCTGTTCATCGAGCTCACGCAATCCCCGCAGCCGCTGCTCGGCTGCGCCGTAGATGAGGATTTCCTCCCGAAGGCGCAGCGTATCGGCAATGTACTGCGCAATGTCCGTGCGCGTGGAGTTCGTTGCGGAAGCCTCCGCAGTCGCCTTCTTAGAGCCTGCGAGTGCAATCACAAAACCAACCGCAAAGGTCAGCGTCAGAGCAATCGCAGGCAGGGCTCCGGCAGTCAATGCCGCTGTCACGACCGCCATCAGCGGAATCAGTACGGCCGTCACCGCGGGCGCAATTGTGTGCGCGAAGAAGACTTCCACTCGGTCAACATCACGAATCGCAATTGTGTGAATCCTGGCAGTACCCAGCCCATCGGTTACCGCGGGCGCCTGCGGGATAAGACGCTCGACGATCCACAGCCGCAGCTCGCCGAGCAGTCGAAATGCCGCCAAATGCCCGAGGTACTGCTCGACATACCGCAGAATCGCTTTCAACAGCGCCAGCCCTGCAACCACGCCAATGACCGCCCACGTCCACTGCATGCCCATGCTTTGCGACGAGTCGGTTGCGTCCCACTTCGACAGCGCAATTGTGGCAATTGCCCAGGCGGGCACAGCCAGCATCAATGCACCCAGAATGTGCCCAGCCACGCGTGCGAGGATAGATGCACTGAGCGCTCCGCGAGCCTGTGCGGAAAAGCGCAGCAACCAGATGATGTTGTTCATGTCAGCTCTCCTCGGTCAGCGCTCGTGCGTAATACTCATTGCTTGTGCTCAGTTGGTCGGGTTTGCCCGCAGCCACGATCCGGCCTTCGGCGACGACAATGACCAGATCAACGTCCGATAGCGCTTCCATGCGGTGAGCGACCATGATGCTCGTTCGTCCTTCAGCAAGGCGGGTCAAGGACTCCTTGATGAGACCTTCCGTCCGACGATCGATGTCCGCTGTCGGCTCGTCGAGAAGCACAATCGAAGCGGTGCCGAGCAGACCACGCGCCATGGCCAGGCGACGTCGTTGCCCGCCTGAGAGCCAATTGCCCTGATCCCCGACCTCCGAATCGAGACCGCCAGGGCGCTGCTCGATTTCGGTGAGTAAGTGCACGTCGCGAAGTGCTTCTCGCATATCGACGGCCGTTGCGTCCGGGCATGCGATGCGAAGATTATCCGCGACGGTGGTGCCGAAGATGGCTGGTTGCTGGGAGATGAGCAGCGAGTTGGCGAGCAACTCCGGGGTCGAAAGCGCGTCGCCGTCAAGGCAGACTTCCCCGGAATGCGGCTGCAGACCTGCGAGTACACGCAGGAGTGTGCTCTTTCCAGAACCGCTGGGGCCAACGATGCCGACTCTGCTGCCGGCTGGAATTGTCAGGTTGATATCGGAGAGAATGCGCTTTTCGCCGACGTCAACGCTCACATTGCGGAGAGCAACTTCCGGTGCCTGCGGTGCGGTGGCCTTGGTGGAATGCGCTGTTGCGGCTGTGGACGCTTCAGCTGCAGGCTCGCCGAATACCTCCACAATTCCATTTCGATGCGTGCGCCCACCGAGTCCGATGTAGAAAGTGCGGCCGACGCGATTGACGGGCTCGTAGAGCAGAACGGATAGGAAAACACCTGCGAGGGCTGTGCCAACGCTGATTGCATCTGCCTGCAAACGCAGCAGGACAAGGCCGATTGCTGTGGTCGACATTGCAATGCCAAAAACCGCGTCGTTGACAATGATCATCAGCTGATTGCGGGCGAGCAGGGCGGTGAGCTCAGACATCGCAGTGCGAGTTTGGCTGGCAAAACGTGCCATGACTCGATCAATTGCTCCAAGAACTTTGAATGTTCCCAGCCCTTCGAGCATCTCCAAGTAGGCATGCGTGGCCTTCGCTTGCTTTCGGCGATACGTCGCATTGGATTTCCGCAGAATCTTTCCCGCACCAATAATAATCAACGGCGTGGAAATGAAAAATAGTGCCAACCACAAGGCGGTTTTCGTATCCACCCACAAAGCCCACACCGCCAAAATGATCAGTGGAGCACTAAACGAGGCCAACGTGGGAGCGAGAAATGTCGCTCGATAATTCGCGGTCTGTTCGACGCTTGTGGTCGCGGCATCGAAGAGTAGGCCCTCGCCAGTGTTGGAGGCGCTTCGGTGTGCGTGACCAGCTTTCCCGGAGCCGTGCCCTCTTCCATGCGCCTGCTTTGGGGCCTGTTCAGGAGCAGAAAACTCCGGCTTCAGCACACTGCCAACCACATGTGAGCGCCACAGCTTTTCCTGCTCACCAGCAAGCCGTGGTGGCAATGCCTCCGTGACAAAAGCACAGAGGCTTCCCAGAATGACCGCCACAATTGCAGCGGACAGGGATTCATGAAGTCCCCACTGCCCAAACCAGTTGCCGCCACTGGTGTCTGCGACACCGCCGTACAAACTGCTTAGAGCATCGAGCGCGTGTCCAAGAGACACGGCACTGAGAGCGAAGAAAAAGCTGCGCCCCCAGCTGGATAACAAAACCCAGTGCATTCGGCGGGGTGGGGAAGTCAGTGCTTCATGAATCCACATAGCGACGTGAAAACCTATTTTCTATTTAGCCAGCGCGTCAGCGATCTCACGCAGTCCATCGGGCATGTGCATTCCGGCGGTGCCAGAGGTCGTCTTCGCATCAATCAGTTGCACTCGATCATTCTTGACCGCAGCGACGTCGGCAAGCGCCGGATTATCCAGCAATTCCTGGAATGGAGCCTTGCCCTGGCCGTGGAAATCCTGGATCAAAATGACATCCGGATTGAGCTGCACAATTGTTTCCGGATCAGCGGGAACGGCACCCGGGCGCTTGCCCTTTGGCGAAATCGGCTCGCCACCGGCCAGCTCAACGAGATTCGTCGTCGCCGACTGCATGCCCATAATCATCTTCTGACCACCGCGGGCAAACAGGACCAGCGTCTTTGGCTTAGTTGTGGAATCAATTTCCGAGAGAATCTCTTCGGTTTCCGATTCAATCTTGGCAACCATCTCGGCCGCCTTGTCTTCGGCTCCGAGCAACTTGCCGAGCTTGGTCACCGACTCCGCCAGCGCCTTCGGCGAGGCGAAATCACTGCTGGCAAACGCCGCGGTCGGGACATCGCTGGCACCCAGCAGCTCACTTGCCGACTGCTCCTGATCATGGCGGCTGGTCATCAACACCATGTCCGGCTCATAGGACAGAATCTGCTCCGGATCCGGCTTCGTGGAGTTGGCAATCGCGTTAGGCACCTGACGCGCCAGCTCAACCTGATTACCCGAGCTCTCATCGAGCGCATTCTTCGTCACGGCTACGACACGCTCTGGCCCAACCAGTTCCAACGCCAGATCCGCAACCTCGGTCGACAGTGCAACGATGCGCTTCGGCTGGCTCTGCACCGTAACGTCGTGGTCACCGACGGTCACAGTACGCGGCCACTGCGCCTGCTGGTTTGTCGAAGTTTCGCTTGACGACGGCTGCTGCGCCGTCTCCTCCGAAGTGGAACAAGCGACCACCGCTGCGAGGGGGAGTGCTGCAATCAACGGCAGAGTGACGGCCTTTTTAGAGTTTCGCTTCAAGGCAGAGATAGGAGAAGTTGGTGAAAACACGAAAGTACTTCCTTGAGTGTTGAGTTTTGATTGTTGGGGAGTTTTCGGTTGCGTTGGTGCTAGCTGGAATCAGACAGTGTGAGTCAGACAGTCTGAAACAGCCAACTGCAATCAGTCAGCCGGGCGAGCCCGAGCCAACGCCGTCACTCGCACCGAACCGGTATGTGGATCGGTATCGACAGCGCTGGAGATGCGATAAATCGCATCTATTCGGGGAGGCGTCAGCACTTCTTCGGCGGAACCAGTGACTTCCAATCCGCCGTTGTGAATCACACTGAGCCGGTGGCAGCTGCGGGCCGCGAGGTTGAGGTCATGAAGGACGACTCCGATACCGTGGCCCTCGTCGGCAAGCTCGCCGAGGAGCTCGAGGATTTCCAGCTGAAACCCGATGTCCAAGGCCGCAGTGGGTTCGTCGAAAAGCATGACCTTGGCCTGTTGTGCCAATAGCTTTGCGATGAACACCAATTGCCGCTGCCCGCCGGACAGAGCCGTGATGGGACGGTCGGCGAGTGCGGTGACACCAACGCGGTCGAGGGCATAGGCGACGATGTCGTGGTCCGTGGAGTTCAGTGAACTGCGGAAACGGTCACGCCGACGGTGGTGCGCGTACCTGCCGAGTGCCACGACAGTTCGAACGTCAATAGCGGCATCGGCCGGTGTGTGCTGCGGCAGGTACGCCAACCGGGTGGCGCGTTCGTGGGCACGAAGCTTCGTCAGCGGCGCACCGAGGAGCTCAACCTGCCCCGAACTCGGTGTCACAATGCCCGCCATAGCACGGAGCAAGGAGGATTTTCCGGTGCCATTGGAACCGATGATGCCGTGGACCTCGCCAGGTCGAATAGCGAGGTTCACGCCACTTACGACGGTCCGATTGCGGTAACCGACACTGAGGTCGGTAGCCCGCAGCAGCGCGGTGTTGTCGGCGTCTGGCTTAGTGACGTGGTCGCTGAGGTTTTGTGTCTGCTTGCTCATGACTGGCGGCCACCTTGCCGAAGAATCAACGCGAGTAGCGCAGGTGCACCAAGGAACGCGGTGACTGTGCCAGTTTGCAGTGCAACTGGGGAAAAGAGACTGCGGGCGACGAGGTCGGCGAGAATGAGAAACACTGCGCCGAGGCACATAGAAATGGGCAGCAGGCTGCGGTGATCGGGGCCGATGGCAAGGCGAATCAGGTGCGGGACGACCAATCCGACAAAGGAAATAACGCCAGTGACAGCGACGCCCGCTGCCGTGACTAACGCAGCCAGGGCGAGCAGCAGTTGCCGGATCCACACTGTGCGCATACCAGTGGCAGCGGCCTGTTCTTCGCCGAGGAGGAACAGGTTGAGTTCGGGAATGAGCATCATCAAGATAACCGTGCCGACGGTAATGGGGCCGACTGCCAGTGCAATGTCCTGCCAATTCGAAGCAGTTAAATCGCCGTTGAGCCAGAACATGGCCTGTTGAGCGTCATCGCTGTGTGGCGCGTTCGCGATGGTGGCGGAGATGACTGCGCCGAGGAACGCGTTGAGTGCAATACCGACGAGCAACAGGGTTGCTCCACTGCCGCCATTGAGACCGGCGACGATTTGGACAAATATGACAGCCAGCAACGCGCCTATGAATGCGCCAGCCGAAAGAACCCACGGTGCTTTCGCGGCCACGCCAGTGACGATGAGAATGACGGCTACCACTGCTGCACCGGAGGAGACACCGGTAACACCGGGTTCGGCCAGCGGATTGCGAAAAACTGCCTGCATGGTTGCACCTGCGACAGCGAGCGAGGCACCGACCAGTCCAGCAAGGAGGACACGGGGCAGCCGGATGCTCCAGACAAGTGATTGCGTGGCAGGGGATATCTCTGGCAGAAGGTGGTTGAGAGCCGGGAGGTCGTCGGAAAGCGTCTTGATGAGCGGGGTGAGCAGCGCGACGATGCCGTTGCTGAAACCTGTTCCCGCGGGGCCTATGGAGATCGCCAAGAGGATTGTGGCGGGGACGGCCAGGAAAAGTAGAAAGCCGAAGAGCCGGGCTCGAAGTTTTTGTTTTCGAGTGCGCGGAAGAGAAGCTCTATCGACAATAGTTTTCACTTGGTTAATGATGGACAATTTGAAAATAATTGTCAATAAAGGCGTGTCGGTGGGGCTGTGGGGTCCCCTAAGAACAGCAAAACCCCGCACCAGCTCCCTTGTGAAAACAGGGTGCTAATGCGGGGTGAAGAAGCTCTGTAGCTTACTTCTTGTCGCCCAGGCGCTCGTCTGCCATGTCGCGAACCTTCTTGATCTGGTCGGCCTTGTCCTCGCCGAGCTTGTCCTTGCCCAGCTGCTCAGCCTTGTCCAGAACCTTGTCGGTGTTCTCTTCGTTGCTCAGTGCTTCCTTGGCCTTGTCCATAAGTCCCATGGTGAAGACTCCTTCCATTTTTAATGTCTATTCGCGTTTTTTCGTTTGCGGCATAGAGTGTACCGATGAATTGGCGACGTTGCGACCGTTTTGGACTCACGGAGCGAATCCGGGATTCGACTGGCAACACCGTGACTGACGGCTATTGAGTGGCTATTGAGCTGTCTTGGTGCGGGCTTCATCTGCCTTGTGCATGACTTCGCGCTCGTACTTGCCGACGAAGATCATGAGGACAAACGCAATAGCGACAACTCCAATGAGGGTTGCGAATGTGACATTCCAGCCTGCGAAGTCGATCAAGAGACCGACACCAGTGGAGGCGAGTGTTGCGCCGAGAAGGTATCCGAACAATCCAGTGAAACCAGCTGCGGTTCCCGCAACATACTTAGGCGAGAGGTCGATGGCCTGCAGTCCGATGAGCATGATTGGGCCGTAAATGAGTGCGCCGATCAGGGAGATGAGCACATAGAACATCCACAATGGTGCCGTAGCGGGTAGCTGCCAGTATGCGAAAATGGTGATGCCGGTGCCGATCAGGAAGAGCATGCCGGCGCCTGAGCGCCAACCCTTGAAGACCTTGTCGGAGACCCATCCGCACAGCAGGGTGCCCACAATTGCTGCGCCCTCGTAGAGCATGAATCCGATGATTCCGCCCGTGACGTTGGTCTTGTGCAATTCGTTTGTCAGGTAAATCGGAATCCAGTTGAGAACGCCGTAACGAAGTGCGTAGACGAACACATTGGCCAGCGCCAACATGACGATAACCGGATTGGTAAGAACATGGTTCTTGACGATTGCGAACCAGGGTTCTTGTGCCTCGTCATTAGTTCCTTCGACCTTGTCTGGGTCGTTACGGTATTCCTCTACCGGAGGCAGTCCCATGGATTGCGGGTTGTCTCGAATCAGCAGGAATGCGATGGCAGCAATCACGAGCGCGACAATTGCCGGTAGCCAGAATGCGGGAGTCCAGTCGGCGTCGGAAGTGGCGAACGAATGCAAGCCCCAGGCTGCCAGAGCACCGCCGACGGCGGCGCCGACATTGTGGGCAGTGTTCCAGATCGACATCAAAGTGCCACGCTCGGATGTCGAGAACCAGTGGACGACAACTCGTCCAGAGGGCGGCCAGCCCATGCCTTGGAACCAACCATTGATGAACATGACTGTCGCGAATATTGCAACAGAGGCGCTGATGGCTGGGACGAACGCAACAAAGAGGTTTACGACCGCGGACAGTGCTAGGCCAAGCGGGAGGAAGTACCTGGCATTGGCTCTGTCGGAGAGCATGGCCATGAAGAATTTGGATAGGCCGTAGGAGAACAGAACTGCATTGGCTACGATGCCGATTCCGGCTGCGCCAAGTAGGTCGTGCTTTTCCAGTACGGCGGACACCAGGGGGATGTTATTTCTGATGAGGTAGAAGCCCGCGTAGCCGATGAAGATGCCCATGAACACGTTGAATCGCCAGGTTCGGTAGGTCGGGGCAATTTTTTCCTCGGGGAGGGGAGCTGCTGGGCCGGGTGCGCTGAGCCAGCCGAGCCTCTGACTGCTCATAATGACAGTCCTTTCGCTGAAGGCCGCCGTTGCCTCTAATGCGACCTGTGCGGGTGGTTAGGGCAGCAGGCGGGGAGCTTTATCGTTTCAGCGTTGAGTTTACAGAGACTTCAGTCTCTATTAACGGGGCATTAACCTCCCGGCCTTGGAGGTCTTTGAGAGGGGTTGGCGTAAAAGCAATTAATGCTTGCCACTGCCTAGAGAATGTCATTAATGGCCTCGGTGGGGCGAGCCATCCTTACCCCCTTATTGGTGACGACAAACGGGCGCTCAATCAGGCGTGGGTGTGTGACCATTGCGTCCAGCAGTTCCTCGTCGCTGGAGTCCTTGGAGAGTCCCAGTTCCTTGAACTCTGCTTCCTTGGTGCGCACGGCATCGATGACGCTCAGGCCGGCCGCCTCGATTAGCGAGCGCAGCTCGGTCTTGGTTGGAGGAGTGTCTAGGTACTTGATGATCTCTGGCTCGATTCCGGCCTCGCGTAGTACGGCGAGAGCTTGGCGGGACTTTGAGCAGCGGGGGTTGTGGTAAATCTTCGCTTCCATGTCTCCATCATGGCTGATGTTGTGGTGTGGCGGTAGATGGAGCGGTGTAACTGTATGGGGTGAGGCCTTGTTCATTATTTATCCTGAAAGGCTGTAAAGCCAACAACACTTAAGTTCAATAGGTTGAAAATAGTTGTCGTTAGGTTTACTCTCACACGTGATAGATGAACGGCGAAGTGCGCCCCAACCGCCCCTAAGGTGACCAGATTTACTGAAGCGGCCGGTCAGCGTAGCCGTCGTAAAGCAATAACAAACAATCAAGAGCGGACACCAACATGACAATTTCCGGAAAACTTTCGCGATCAGCTAAGTCCATGTGTGCGGGCCTTTCGATCTTGCTAGCGGGCGCTGGCCTTGCAGCGTGTGGCGATGGCAGTGAGGGAGCCAGCGGCGAGAACCCAATCAACGTCGTGGCTTCCACGACGCAGATTTGTGATTACGTGAAGCAGCTGGACATCGATGAAGTTGATTTGACCTGCCTGTTGGCGCCGAATGCAACAGCACATGAGCTGGAAATGACCCATGAGCAGCTGACCAAGACTGGTAACGCCGATCTCTTGTTCGTCAACGGAGTCGATTTGGAGCACTTCCTGGACCAGGCGATTGAGTCCTCGGGCTTTTCCGGAACGATGGCAGTAACCAGTGGCGTTCTCACTGCAGGTGACGTAGATGCCATGAAGGCAGCCAAGGACACGGACAAAACCAAGCCGCTGCCACCAGAGAAGGCGAAGAATGGTAACTACACCATCGACCGAGGGGTGGAAAAGATTGATGTCGCCCCATGGCCATTCCCGCCGGAAGAACCCGGTGAGGAGGCGGAATTCCGCTTCGATCCGCATGTATGGACCTCACCGAAGAACGCCAAGATCCAGGTTGCCAATATCGGCTATGCCCTGGAACAGGTCGCTGAGGAACGTGGCGACAATGAGCTGAAGTCCACCATCGCCGACCACGTTGCGGCCTACCAGGAGAAGCTGAATCAGCTGGATGAGTGGGCAAATAGGTCCATCGCCACCGTGTCGGACCCTGTGCTGTTTACCAGCCACGATGCCTTTGGATACTTCTCCCACGAGTTCAATATCAACTTCATCGGCGCAGCGCTGTCTGATTTCAACGAGCAGCAGGATGCCACGGCCGCGCATATCGCCGAGGCGGCAAAGACCGTGAAGGACGCGGGTGCAACCGCGCTGTTTGCGGAGAACTCGAACAACTCGAAATCAATTGAGGCGATCGCCAAGGCCGCAGGTGTCAAGGCCATCGTTGGTGAGGACGCACTCTACGGCGACTCCCTTGGTCCGGCTGGCAGTGATGGCGAGACCTACATCGGTTCCATCATCCACAACGTCACTCAGGTTGTGACGGCATGGGACGGAACTGTCGCGCCGCTGCCAGAGGGCATCAAGTGAGCGGTAACCACTTAGCCAACCCCATGTCTGCCGAGCCCATAGTCACGCTCCGCGATGCCTCATTCGGCTACACGGCGGTACCCATCGTCAATCACATCACCGCCAATGTCGCGCCGGGTACCGGGCTTGCACTCATCGGCGCCAATGGCTCTGGAAAAACGACCGTGCTGCGCGGAATCCTGGGTGGGACTCGTCTTCTCTCTGGTGAGATGCACAACAACGCGAAGATTGTGTCCTACGTCCCGCAGTCGGCAGACCTCGATCGCACTTTTCCTGTCACGGCGTTCGATGTCGTCGCCATGGGGGTGCTGCACGAACTGCGCCCCTTCCAACCGCTTGGACACCGCAAAGAACGCATCCACGCAGCGCTAGCCAAAGTCGGGCTTGCCGACCGCACCAGTGAACGTTTCGGCAACCTCTCCGGTGGTCAGCAGCAACGCGTCCTGTTGGCGCGCGCCATCGTCGCACGTCCGCAACTCGTGCTTCTCGACGAGCCGTTCAACGGCCTCGACACTGAAAATCGGGCGATGCTGCTGAATCTCCTCAACGAACTGAAGGAAAATGGCACGGCAATTATCGCGGCCACCCATGATCTCGTGCTTGCTGAGGACACCTGCGAAAACACATTAATCGTGGCAGAGCAGCCAGCTTTTGGTGCGACCTCGAAGTTGGTGCCAGCCTATGTGGACTGAGCTTGCGAATGAGCTTGGGGTAGCGCCTTTCATGTTCAGGCCACTAGTGCTGCTGATTGCCCTCGGGGCGGTCTCTGGCCTGGTCGGTGTCATCGTGAACCTGCGTGGCCTCGAGTTCAATGCCGAGGCCATGGTGCATTCGATTTTTCCCGGAATTGTGGCCGGTGCCGTATTCGGTGGCATCGACATGATTATCCCGGTGGCTGCAGCATGTGCGGTGGTAGTGGCAGTAGCACTGACCTTAGTATCGCGCTCGCACATGTCGGAAGCTGGAGTTGCAGTTGTACTGACCAGCTTCTTTTCCATCGGTGTGATTCTCTCGCTGAAGAAAGGTGACCAGTCAGGACAGCTGGAAGCGCTCATGTTCGGGCGACTGCTGGAAGTCACTGACTCCCGTCTCACCAGCGCCCTGATTGTCTGTGCCATCGCCTTGGTTCTTATCGCAGTGACCTGGCGCCGGCAGGTGTTTGTTGCCTTTGATCGCATCGGTGCCAAAGCCGCAGGCGTCAATGTGTGGGGCATCGACCTCACCATTAACGCGGCGATTGCTGCGGTCGTGGTGTCGTCGGCAAGCGCTGTGGGCGTGCTGCTGGTAGTCGGATATCTGGTCGTGCCGGGAGCGGCGGCGAGACTGCTGACTCGCCGAGTTCATGTGATGGTGCCGATTGCGATTGCAGTGGGCTGCCTCAGCGGAATCGTTGGTTTGGCACTGGTGCCTTTGGGGCCGGTGTCGCCTCAGGCAGTCGTCGCGCTGACCTCGGTGGGACTGTATTTCATGGCACTGGGGCTGCGCGTCGTGCTGGGAGGAGACCGTGTCTAGCATCCTGATTTTGCCAATTATCGAACTGATACTGGTAGGAGCCCTGGCTGGAGTAGTTGGGGTGCTCGCGGTGCTGGGAAAACAAGTGTTCTTCGCAGAAGCGATTACACATGCGACTTTTCCCGGCGCGGTTGTGGGCGTTGTTATTGCGGCAGCGCTCGGCCTGAGCCACTCGTGGATTTCGGTGTTCCTCTTTATCGGAGCATTTCTGATGTGTATTCCGATTGGGGCACTGTTTGGTCTGTCAAAGGTGGGAACAACGTCCTCGGCGGCGGGAATTGTGCTGACATTTGGGTTCGCACTGGGCTACTTCCTGAACAAGTGGTTCGCCCCGTTGCCGGTGAAGGTTGAGAGTTTCCTGGTCGGCAGCGTACTCAACGTGAACAAGATTGATATTGCGCTGTCGGGTGGCCTCTTGCTGCTGGTGGCGTTGGTGCTGCTTGCTCGGTGGCGTCAGCTGATTTACTTCACCTTCGACCCGGAGTCTTTCGGAGTCGCGCATTCGAGGAGAAAAGCACAGCTGGTCATCAGCGGGCTAATCGTTCTGACTCTGGTGGCGCTGATTCCGGCTGTCGGCACGATTCTATCCATCGCGCTGCTAGCTGCCCCGGCAGCTGCGCTCGTTGGGGTAGTGAACGATACCCGTTTGCTATTCGTGTTGGCGCCATTGATGGGTATCGCGATTGGCCTGGTGGGGCTATTCATTGCGGTGGCGGCGAATCTGTCAGTTGGCGGCTGCATTGGCGTGTGCGCCGGCTGTTTCTATGTCCCCCTCAAGATTGCGGCAACACGCAATAACGCTAAAGTCTAAAGAATGCACGTGGAGGATTTACCAGCAAAGACCCAGGACTACCTCAAGGTCATTTGGGATTTGCACGAGCGCACCGGTGAAAAAGTGGCACTTGGCGATGTCGCTGAGCGGATGGGTGAAAAGAAGCCCACCGCCAGCGAGGCTGTAAAGAAGCTAGCTGCACGTGGCCTTGTCAACCACGAGCCGTATCGGGGCATTAGCCTGTCGGACCGTGGGCGGGATATTGCGCTAATCATGGTGCGGCGCCACCGGCTGATTGAAAGCTTCTTGGTCTCGACTCTCGGATACACCTGGGATGAGGTTCACGAGGAAGCCGAAAAGCTTGAACATGCGGTCTCGGATGATTTCATTAGTCGCATTGATGCAATGCTGGGATTCCCTGAGCGCGATCCGCATGGTGATCCAATTCCCAGCGCAAGCGGTACCATCGCCAGCGCAGTGCGCACCGACCTGACGGATATCGAAGCCGGCGCGATGGTGGTAGTCGATCGCATTAACGACTCCGACCCTGAACTACTGCGCTATTTGGCGACATCAGGGGTAGGCCCGGGAACCGTGCTCCGAGCCGAAGCCGCACCATATGCAGGCATGCATGTCTTTGCTATCCTCGATGAGGTGGACGATACCGAGCCAAAGAAAATTCATGTGGCAGACTCGGCACTATGGGCAATCAAGGCGACTCCAACAACGAACTGACGAGGGCCGCAGCGCGCTCTTACTATAAGGTGTCGCGGAATCTCACTGGGCCAACTAAAGTGCCACCCGCACCGTCAGTTTCGTTCGACAGCGTGAAGAGTGCTCGTCGGCAGGCATATGCCAGTGTCGAGACCGTTGATGTGCCACTCAATGCCATCGCTATCTCGCCTGCTGAGCAGCAGGAACACATGGCTAATCTCGAACGCCGCTTGAATGCCTCGACCAAAGATATGCGGGCACTGCTGGACTACGAAGAGCAGCGCATTGCGGTCACTAGCACCGTCAAAGAGGCAATCGTCTATACGTTGCTGGCAATACTCCTTTTGGCAGCAGCCATCGGACTTGGCTACGCCAGCCACCTGGGGGCCGATGCGATTTTGAATGCTGCGGCGGAGGTGACGCCGCGATGAGTAAACGCTCAGGCTCCGACAACGGGTGCGCGACGGTCATTGTCGTATTTTTCTTCTTCGGCCTGATTGTTCAGCTCTTCGGTGTCACGCTGTGGATTCTGCAATATGCATTGCCAGTTGCGGGCTTGGTGCTTGCGATTCTCATTGCATACCAGGCGTGGGTCGGTGTGCGCCGCAGCGCTGAGGCGCACGAGCTCGCCGAGCGTAATCACGCTGAGCTGCAACAGATTGCCATGGACACCGAGTACCAGCTCACCGCAATCCTCTCTGCCTGGGACAACGTGAACACCACAATGGGTGTCGGCACCATCTACAAAGATGTATTTGCCTCCGGAGAGGCTACGCCGGAGCTCATCGAACTACGCGGTGAGCTCTCTCGTGCTCGAAAGCTAAACAACCGACTGCGCGAGCAGCGCGAAACTATGACTAACCGGGAGCTAGTGGAAGCCATCTCTGATGCCGACGAGCTCTGGTGCTCGCTGACGAGGACATATCAGAACGCTCGTCGCGAGCTGTAGTAACGCACTTGAATTAGTCGACGGTCATCACAATCTTGCCGTCAGCGTGTCCGTCTTCCAATACTCGGTGGACCTCCGCGACCTCGGTGAGATTCTTAGTCAGGCCGATAGGAAGTGAAATCTCACCGGCAACCACGCGGTCGGCCAGGTCAGCATAAATAGTCGTGTCATTCGAAATAGCCGGAATGTGTGCTTCAATGCCACGTTCCCTCGCCGGTGTCAGGTCGGCCAGTGAAGGCAGCGCCACAATCCGACCATCCGATGCCAACACATCCAGCGAGGGGAGGAATGTGTCGAAGTACACGCCATCGAGCACAACATCTACGCCCTTGGGGAACTGTTGTCGCACAGCCTCGAATACATCTTCCGCTGTGTAATCAATGTGCTGTGCACCAAAGCCCACTAGTTTTTCATGATGGCGTGACGACGCACTGGCCAACACAGTTGCGCCACGGGCGACCGCCAGCTGCGTCATCAGCTGGCCAACACCGCCACCGGCACCATGGATGAGTACGGTGTCCCCGCTTTTTACCTTTGCAAGCTGCTCGACAGCCACGGTCGCCGTGATTCCCACTAGGGCAAGGCCCGCAGCGGTAACGTCGTCAAGCGAATCGGGCGTTCGGACCACACCGTCGGCGGGGAAGACGTTGTGCGTTGCGTAGGTGCCGCGGAAGTCGTCGAAGCTGCGCATACCGAAGACACGGTCGCCGTCGGCGAAGCTGTCCACACCTTCGCCGACGGCAACGACTTCGCCAGCAGCTTCGCGTCCGAGCACTGCGGGAGGGGCGAACTTTGCGCACAGACCGGAAGAGCCATCGCGCATCTTGTAGTCCAGCGGATTCGCGCCGATGGCTGTGGTCTTGACCAGGATTTCGCCGGGACCGGGCTCCGCAGGCTCGATAGGTGTCCTGGTGAAAATGTCAGCGGGGCCGAACTCCGTAATGGTCATTGCGTATGCGTTGCCTGAATTTGCTGCCATGTCCATCACTGTAGTCCTAGTAGCTAATTATCAACGGTCGGCAAGCGGGAGGGCAGCGGTGACGGCACCGAACGACTCGTTGAGGTAGGCGCTGAGGAGGTCGGCGGCGTGGTGTGGGGTGTCCTCGATGAGAACCTTGGCGATACTGATGTGGCGATCGGCGTATCGGGCATGGAGCTCGATGCTTTGGGGGTAGGAGAGAAAGCAAAGACGGAGTTGGGCCTGAATGGATTCGGCGGTTGCTAACAGGTCGGGAGACCCGGAAGCTCTGACGATGGCGAGGTGAAAGGCATTATTCCGTTCGGGAAGGTTCAATGATGACTGCGAACCACAAATAGAAAGAATCTCCTCGCCGAGGAGCTTTGCTTGGCTCTTGCTTAGCGACCGCAGTGTTCCGCATTCGGCGACATGGCGAAAAGCATACAGCTCGCGGATGCGTTCTTTGTCGAAGGAGGCGATAAAAACGCCGTGATGAGGGATATGAGTAAGAAGCCCCTCAGATTCCAGCTTCCGGTACGCCTGTCGGATGGTGTTGCGACTGACCTGCAGTCGAGCAGCAAGTTGGGTTTCACGGAGCTGCTCGCCGCTGTAGTGCTTTCCGGCGAGAATCTCTCGGCGCAGGACAGTTGCGGTGACATCCGCTACTGAAACGTCATGTTGTTTTTCCCCAGAGGACGTGTGGGTCTGATCGTCGAGGATGTTTCCGGGGGTAGTCATGTAATACAGACTACTAAATCACTTTTGTGTGGCGGCCATCACCAATTAACATACGAGACATTGTTCAACAACCTCGGTGCAGGCGATCTTCAACGTAGGAATCCTTCAACGTAGGAATCGTCTGACTTATAGGGAAAGGCCTTACGCTATGGACGCTGCAACATCTGCCCACAAGGCGCGTCGAACGGCACTCCTCGGCGCTATATTCCTGATGGCGACCAGCGCTATCGGGCCGGGCTTCCTCACCCAGACCGCAACCTTTACGGCCAAGCTTGGCGCGGCTTTCGCCTTTGCCATTTTGATCTCGGTGCTACTTGATATTGCGATTCAGCTCAACGTGTGGCGAGTGATCGCTGTCTCTGGACGCCGCGCGCAGGAGCTCGGCAACGCCGTGATTCCGGGGTTGGGCTGGCTTATGTCAATTCTCATTGTCATCGGTGGTGTGGTCTTCAATATTGGCAACGTCGGCGGAGCTGGACTTGGTGCGAACGCGATGTTGGGGGTGGACGCAAAGATCGGTGGCATTGTTACTGCAATCCTCGCCATTGGCTTCTTTCTCTCCCGGCGGGCGGGTATGGCGCTGGACAAGGCGCTCGTTGTGCTCGGTGTAGTGATGATTCTGGTCACTGGAATTGTGGCGTTCAGCTCTAATCCGCCAGTAGGGGAAGCGCTGAAAAACACGGTCATGCCCGACACGATTGACTTGCTGGCAATCATCACGCTGGTCGGAGGCACTGTTGGCGGTTATATTACATACGCTGGCGCTCACCGCATGCTTGACGCTGGTGCCGGCGGTGTAGAGAATCTCGCGCAGACCACTCGCTCATCTGTGACGAGCATCATCGTCACGGCCATCATGCGCTTTCTGCTTTTCCTAGCTGTTTTGGGAGTGGTCGCTGGTGGCGTGGTCCTCAATACGGATGGAAACCCCGCTGCGGAGGCATTCCAAGCTGCGGCAGGAGATTGGGGTATGCGCTTCTTTGGCGTTGTTCTGTGGGCTGCGGGAATCTCGTCGATTGTGGGCGCCAGCTACACCTCGGCAACGTTTTTGACTCGTTCCTCGGGTGCAGGAGCCAAAACTCAAAACACGATCACCATTGTCCTAATTGCAATCTCCACGCTGCTTTTCGGTGTCATCGGTACGGCTCCAGCGACGCTGTTGGTTTTTGCCGGAGCCTTCAACGGTTTGGTTCTACCAATTGGCGTCACTGTGTTGATTTACATCGCGCTGTTCCGTGCGGACCTCATGAATGGCTACAAGTACCCGAAGTGGTTGGCGGCTATCGGAATCTTGGGTGTTGCAGTCGCCTGGTTCTTGGCGTGGCGCTCGTTCGGCGGTGTGTTTGAAATGCTCGGCTAATCACCCGGTTGCTCGCACAGTGCAGATGAGAACCAACATAACAACGGTACAAAGACCAGCATTACTACCTGGAAGGAGCGGTGACGTTTATGGGAGCCACTATCGATCTCAACTCTGATCTTGGGGAAGCTTTCGGCTCGTGGAAGATGGGTGATGATATCGCTCTGCTGGACATTGTGACCAGTGCGAATATTGCCTGCGGGTATCACGCGGGTGACGCTCGCGTCATGATGGAGACCTGTGAGGCAGCTGGCGCACGCGGAATTCGCATCGGCGCGCACGTCGCCTACCGTGATCTCGCCGGGTTCGGACGACGTCGCATGGATTACTCACATCGAGAATTGCGAGCCGAAACCGTCTACCAGATTGGTGCCCTTTCGGCATGTGCACGGGCGGTGGGTACCGAAGTTTCCTACGTCAAGCCCCACGGTGCCCTCTACAACCGCATCGCAGTGGATGAAAAACAGGCCGCTGCAGTGGTGGAGGCGCTCCTGCTCGCTCGCTCCACCTGCGGAGATGGGCTTGCCATTATGGCGCAGCCGGGATCAGTCGTCGAACGGCTCAGCCTCGACGCGGACCTCCCTGTGATTCGGGAAGCTTTTGCAGACCGCACATACAACTCCGATGGAACTCTGGTGTCCCGAGCACTCGAGGGCTCGGTCATTGTAGACCCCGATGCCGTCGTCAAACGCGTCATTGCAATGGCTAGTGGGGAACCAATCGCCGCTTACGACGGTTCACCGTTGACCGTGCAGGCTGACTCTATTTGTTTGCACGGAGACACCCCTGGCGCGGTCGAACTCTCCCGTATGATTCGCCAAGGGCTCGTCGACGCCGGAGTCACCGTCGCTGCCCACGTATAGCACGGACTCGCACACCGGTCTTATTGACCGCAGTTTTTCAACCCCGCAAGAAAGAAAGGATCAGCACCGCCATGGCCGAGATTCGCCCGATGGGAACAAATGCGCTGCTTATCGACTATTCATCATCGGCCAATCCGTTGGCGAAGGTACTTCGTGCACACTCTGCTGCAGCCGAGATCGAGGGACTCGTTGACAGGGTACCTGCAGCCCAAACGCTCCTACTTCGCTTTCGCGGACCGGCTCGTCGTTACCTTGGCGCAGTCGAAACCGCGCTGCGGGGCAACAATACGCAGAAGCAGACCGTCGACAAGCGAAAGACAGTGACGATTCCCGTTCACTATGACGGCGCGGACCTTGAGTCCTTGGCACAAAGCCTTGGGATGAGCCCCCAAGCGTTAATTGATTGGCACTGCGAGCGCCCTTGGACGGCCGCGTTCGGTGGATTCGCGCCGGGCTTTTATTACATGGTGCGTGGGAGCGGTCAGGGGTGGCCAGAGCCGCTTGATATTCCCCGCCTTACGACGCCGCGCACCCGAGTTCCCAAGGGCTCTGTCGGACTTGCAGGCCAATTCGCAGGTGTGTATCCCATCGATTCGCCCGGTGGCTGGCAGCTGTTGGGGCATACAGATGTGGAGATGTGGGACTTAAATCGGCCTAATCCGGCGCTGCTTGAGCCCGGGGCTGAGGTGCAATTTGAGGCGACTTCTACGGTGAGTGCGGCGTAGAAAAAAGGTGCGGAAGAGATGAAGAATTCTATCGAGATTATTCGACCCGGGATTTTGACGACGATTCAGGATTTGGGCCGTGCAGGGCAAGGCAGCCTGGGCGTGAGTACTTCCGGTGCGTTCGACCGCGATTCCGCGGCAGCCGCTAACCGGATGGTTGTCAACGAAGAAAGCCTGGCGGTCCTTGAGTGCGTCGTCGGCGGGTTGGAGTTCCAAGTAGCGGAGGGAGCAATCATCTCCTTTGCAGGAGCCCACGGTGAGGTGACTGTCGAGCAGGATGGCAAGGTCATCAAGACCTCGATGAATAGCCGAATTGTGGTCGGGGCGAAGGCAATTGTGCGGCTTGGTACCTTCGATGCAGGTCTTCGCGGGTATGTCGCGATTCGAGGGGGCATCGATGTCGCGGAAGTGCTGGGGTCGCGGTCATACGATACGCTCGGCAAGCTCGGCCCAGCGCCTTTGCAGGCTGGTCAGGTTTTGCAGGTCGGCGACCCGGAGTATTCGACGGGGTCGTCAATCGCAATTTATCCCGCGCCTCATTGGTCGAGCGAGGCTGCGCGCCTAGATGTTGTTCCTGGCCCTCGGGCGGACTGGTTTACGTCGGAAAGCGTCAATGATTTCTTTCACGAGACATGGACCGTGACGCAAGAGGCCAACCGCGTCGGACTTCGGCTGAGTGGGACTACTCTTGAGCGCCAGGTCACCCATGAGTTGCCAAGCGAGGGAATGGTTCCCGGTGCGATACAAGTGCCCGCATCGGGGCAGCCGATTATTTTCGGTCCTGATCATCCGGCGACGGGGGGATATCCGGTCATTGGTGTGCTGACGGAGCCGTCATTGTCGAGAGCCGGGCAATTGGTGCCCGGCGGGAAGGTAAAATTCCGCCGGGTGCGGGCGGCATAGGTCTGCGGCGTCATCCTGCGCTATGGTGCGCCAAAACGTCTGCCAGCTGTCAGAGTCGCACAGCACTCCGCAGTAAAATCAGGCACCATGATTGAGCGAGCTTCTTTTTCCGACCTCAGCGCGACCGATGCGTATGCCATCTCGGCGCTGCGTACCGACGTGTTCTATCTTGAGCAGTCCTGTGAGGAGCCGGAAATGGATTGGCGCGACCTGGAAGATACCGCAGAGCACTATTTCATCCGCGACGACAATGACTCCCGCAAGATTATTGCGTACTTGCGTGTAATTGACACGCTCGATGAGTACTCTTCGAGCTACCCGCGCACCATCGGCCGAGTTGTCGTCGATGCTGCGAGCCGGGGTAGGGGGTTGTCCTCGAAACTGCTGCAGCAGGTCATCGCTGACCACCCGGATACGGGGCTAATTCTGCATGCCCAGACGCAGGCGAAAGGTGTGTACGAAAAAGCCGGCTTCCATGAGGTCGGGGAGACCTTCATGGAAGCCGGCATTGAGCACATCACCATGGTTCGTGATGCAGCCCGTGGCGAAGCCTAGGAATTAATCGCCTAGACTCCGGTTTGTACGGCGTTGCTTACTTTCGGGTTTAAGCGTTGACCTTCGAATCCGCCAGGATGCGATTCAGGGAGTCGATGCTGGCCTTCGCATCGCCGATAAGCATGTCGGTGTTTTCGTTGAAGAACAGCGGGTTCTGCACGCCCGAGTAGCCCGAACCCATCGACCGCTTGAGAACAATCACGCGCTCAGATTCCCACACCTTCAGCACCGGCATACCCGCAATCGGGGAGCCCGGCTGCTCTGCCATCGGGTTGACGGTGTCATTTGCACCGATGACCAGGGTGACATCCACATCAGCGAAATCATCGTTGACCTCGTCCAGCTCCAGCACGATGTCGTAGGGAACCTTGGCCTCAGCCAGCAGCACATTCATGTGACCCGGCAGGCGGCCAGCGACTGGGTGGATACCGAAGACCACTTCCTTACCGTCGGCACGCAAATTGCGTACCAGATCGGCGACGGCGTACTGAGCCTGTGCCACAGCCATACCGTAGCCCGGAGCGATGAGGATCTTGTCCGCGTTGCGCAGGATTTCTGCAGTGTCCTCGTGGTTGACCTCAGTGTGGGAGCCTTCCACAGCGCTTGCCGACGTAGCTTCGGAGCCAAAGCCACCCAGAATAACGTTGGCAAAGGAGCGGTTCATGGCCTCACACATGATGTATGACAGGTAGGCGCCGGAGGAACCAACCAGCGCACCGGTGATGATGAGCAGCGGGTTGCCAAGCATGAGACCGGTGAAAGCAGCGGCCCAACCGGAGTACGAGTTCATGATGGACACGACAACCGGCATGTCGCCGCCACCGATGGCGATGACCAGGTGCCAGCCCAAGAACAGGCCCAAAGCAGTGACTGCAACCATGCATGCCCATGCGATGGCGCCGCCCTCGGTGCCGGTTGCGATGAAGACAGCCAGGAGAACCAGAGTGACCACCAGAATGGCAATGTTCAGAGCGTTGCGGCCCGGCAGCAGTAGCGGCGAGCCCTTGATCTTCTCAGACAGCTTCAGGCCTGCGACGATGGAGCCAGTGAAAGTCACAGCGCCGATGAAGACGCCAATGTAAACCTCGCCGAAGTGGAACTTCAGGGCATCGGGGGCGACATCTTCGGCGAAGATGTAGGAGTTGAAGCCGATGAAGATAGCGCCGAGTCCAACCAGACCGTTGAACAGTGCAATCAGCTGCGGCATACCAGTCATGGCAACGCTGCGTGCGCGACTGATACCGATGACACCACCGATGCCGATAGCGACAGCGATGAGAATCAGGGTAATCAGCGGGGAGAAGTGAGAATCCGGCTTGGTGTCAGCGGTGACGAGTGCCTGGAAGATGGCGATGACAACGGCGACGGCCATGCCGGCAATACCGAAGGCGTTTCCGCGGCGAGCGGTCTCCGGCTTGGACAGGCCCGAGAGTGCAGCGAGGAACAGGACGGCGGCGACAATGTAGCCGACGTTGGACAGGCGGTAGGTCCAGTCCAGAAGCGAAGCAGTATCAATGCTAGCCATTAGACTTTATGCCTCCTCTTTCACAAACATGCCAAGCATGCGGTCGGTGACGGCGAAACCGCCGAAGATATTGATGGAGCTGACTACGATGGCCGCGAACGCGAGACCGGAAACTAACAGGTTGGAGCTTCCCACCTGGAGAATCGCACCCACCAGAACAATGCCGGAGATCGCGTTGGTCTCAGACATCAGTGGTGTGTGCAGGCGCGGCGTGACCGCGGAGATCACGTAGAAGCCGAGCACGATAGCCAAGGTGAGAACCATGAAGTTGGCGCTCACGCTGTGCGGTGCGCTGAGCATAACCACAATTGCCAGCAGTGCCGTCAGGCCCAGAGCAATCTTCGAGCCCATGCCCGATCCCATGAAGGAAACCTTCTCCGGCGCATTCTCTTCTAATGCAGCCTGGTGAGCCTGCTGCTCCTGCAGTGGGGCAGCAGGGGTGACAGCGACCTTGATGGGCGGTGGTGGCCAGAGAATCTCAGCTCCGGTAGCGCCGCCGCCATTTTGTGAGCGAGCCTTTGTCACCGTGATGCCACGGATAATCTCGTCCTCGAGATTGAGAACTGGAGAGCCATCCTTTTCCGGCGTGATCAGCTTGAACAGGTTGAAAATGTTCTGTCCGTACAGCGACGATGCCTGTGCGGGCAGACGTCCTGCAAGGTCGGTGTAACCGATGATGGTCACACCGTTGTCAGTGACAATGGTCTTGCCTGGAACTGTCATCTCGCAGTTACCGCCACCGGCGGCAGCCATGTCGACGATGACGCTGCCTGGTTTCATAGCTGCAACATCGGCAGCAGTCAGCAGCAGTGGAGAGCGGCGGCCCGGGATATTCGCGGTGGTGATGACAATGTCAGCTTGCGCGGACTGCTCGGAGTAGAGCTTCGCGGCAGCGGCAGCCTGATCATTGGTCATTTCCTTGGCGTAGCCATCTTCGGACTTCTCAGTGGCGGCCGGAATCGGGATGAACTCTGCACCCATCGATTCGACCTGTTCACCGGCTTCAGGGCGCAGGTCTGTTGCCTTGACAATCGCGCCCATAGAGTTGGCGGTACCGATTGCGGCAAGTCCGCCGACACCAGCGCCGATGACGTAAACGGTAGCTGGCGGCATCTTGCCTGCGGCAGTCACCTGACCAGTGAAAAGGCGACCATACGCAGCAGCCGCTTCGACTACTGCGCGGTAACCACCGATGTTGGCCATCGACGACAGCACGTCCATCGACTGTGCCCTGGAAATACGGGGAACCGCATCCATAGCAAGGGCAGTGATGTTGCGGTGCGCGAGCTCTTCGACCAGCTCTTCGTTACGCCCTGGCGCAAGTCGGCTAATCAGCATGGCACCGTCGTTAAGCAGTGCACGGAACTGTTCCGGCGGAGTGTCGAGCGTTACGACGATATCGCTGTGCCAGACAGACTCGTCGACAATGGTGGCGCCGGCGGATTCGTAGTCCGCGTCGGTGAACTTAGCAGCCAGGCCGGCGTCAGCCTGCACGGCGACCTCGTAGCCAAGCTTGACGAGTTTGCCGACGGTCTCCGGGGTCGCAGCCACAATTGTTTGCTGGGGATCGGGTTCTAAAGGGATGCCGATTCTCATTGTGGGAGTTCTTTTCTGTTCGGGGGTTTTATTAAGGGCCATGCACACTCGGTTGTCGGTTAACAGTGAGCGTGGGCGTGACCGCTTTCTCCTTGGTGTCAATAAGGTATGCGCTGGCGGGGAGGCAGCGGAGGCGTTTGTGGAAAAAGGTAATAAAAATATGTGGGTAACGGTGGTGAGGTGGGTTTTTCTGAGTTTGCGCACTCTTAGAAAGGGGGTAGGAAATGGGGGTAATAGTGCTAATTGTGGGCGAGAGTGAACATTTGTAGCGCCCTGAATGATTGTTTGAGGGGTGAAGTATGGGGGAGGATGATTCTGTCTTTACGTACGTCTTTACGCATTAGGTAGATTCGTATTCCAAGGCTTTTGGCAAGAGTTAAGGAAAAACGATGATTGGTTCACTAAGTGTCGCCGGAAAGACCGTGTCGGCATCCCGCCGAGGGCAGGGGCGTACGTTCTCGAAGGTGGTTGCTCTCTCGCTCGCAGCTGGTGTAGTTCTCGGCGGACAGGTGCCAGCGCAGGCGGCACCGCGCATTGGTCAGCTGCCGGATATCACTGCACGCGAAAGCACTATTGACTACCAGAACTCGGAAACCGTGGACAAAATTGGCGGTGGTCTGGTGGATGTCATGGGTGGCGTGAACCGTGTCATTTCCGGTGGCGAAAGTGGCCATATCACCGAGCCGTTCGCCCCAGAGGCGGGGCAGCTGCGCAAGGAGTTCGGAGCGATGGGCTCCCATCCAGTTGCCGCAACCCGCGAAGCAATGCCATGTGATGGTGTCGTCTACACCATCTATAACCGCGTACTGCGGGACCTCCACGGTCTCCATGGCACCACCGGCTGCTATGACGTATTGCCTGAATCGGCCAACGCCTCCCCAGTTGGCGCACAGCTTATCTACCCGGCGGATATTGACTCCATGGAGTCTGCGCCACTGATGGTTCTCAGCCCTGGCATTGGTACTGAGCCGGGTATGTACGACGCGCAAGCGCGACTCTATGCAAGCCACGGATATGTCGTGGCTCTTGGCTACAACTTCACCAACTGGTTCGCGCCACAGATGGTGCTGGCAGCTTCAGTTGCCGCAGCGGCCAATGAGGACGAGTCCACACCACTTGCAGGCAAGATCGATTTCTCCCGGACGATGCTGGTCGGGCACTCTGCAGGTGGCGGCTCCGCAATCTTCCTGAACAATAGGATGGATAAGGCCTTCCAGGCTGCGGGCATCGATATGGTCACCCGTGGTCTGGTTGCTATCAACCCAGGGCCTTCCGACGCTGGACTGATCTCCACCCCTCCGGAGATTCCGAGCCTGGTGGCCATTGCTGAGCACGAGGACATCGTTCCTTTTGATGCCGATCGACGTGGTTACCGCGATGCTGCAGGGCCCGCCTGGGAAGCGGTAGTCACCGGTTCCTACCACGGCACCTACCTGGATGATCCGTCCAAGAATGTGCTCGGCTCGATGGTGCTGTCCTTTAGCGAGTATGTGCTCGACGGAACGAGTCGAGCAAAGGCTGTCTATGAGGGTGCCAACTATGGCCTGGCCACTGACTCCGAGCTCAAGGACGTTCAGCGCAAGGGCGTCTAGAGCTGGCTACTCCATCGACTCTGGAATCAGCTTTGCCGCAGCCTCGGCGATTGCCTTGCGCTGCGCTTTCGTGAGCTGATTGCCATTGAGGTAGTCGTTAGCCCAGAGTCCATCGGAAATCATTTGGACAACGTAGGCCATGCAGGCATCCTGGTCGGTGGCAATCCGTTCTACCGGCGGATTCCACCGGCGCAAAAGGCGCGTCCAAATCTCGCGTAGCTCCGGGTCGGCGGCAGAGTCGATGGACATGAGTAGCTCGGCCCTCGTTGCCGTATCCAGCGAGACCTGGAGGTTTGCGCGTAGGCGGTTGGCGGGGGATACCTCCTCTGCGGGCCCACCTGCGGCTTCGATAAGCTCCTCCTCCCATAACTGCGCCATGTGCTCGTGGACGCTGCGGATCATGTCTTCGCGGGAGGGGAAGTGGTAAATCAATCCTGATTTACTCATTCCGCATTGAGTTGCGACATTTTCGTAGGTGACCTCGGAAAAACCGCTTGTCTCGATAATCTCAACGATTGTGTCGAGGATGGCAGTGCGCTTACTCGTGCGCATATTCAGTCTCCTTCGGGTTGCCGCGGAATGTCACCGCAGTCGCAATCGCTGCAATGACAGCAACGACAGCCAGGATAATCAAAATGGCCAGGTAGGAACTGTCGAGGCCGGCGCGGGCGCCGTCGTTAAGCGCTGGCGTGTGAAGTGCATCGGTGAGCGAGATGCTGGCGTCGACAGGCGTGAACAGGGCGTAGAACATAGGCAGGAGGCTGCCTGTGATTGCGACGGTGATCAGTGTGCCGAACTCGTAGGACACGGATTCCATTGCCGCCGCCATACCTGCCTTTGACCTCGGGGCTGAGCCGATAATCGCGGTCGACGACACCGACATCACAGAACCTGCGCCCGCGCCGAGCAGTATCAATCCCGCGATCATGAGCGAGAAATTGCCCAAGGAAACGCCGTAGTACATGCCTGCCAGTCCGACGGCGTTGAGGAGGAAGCCGCCGGTGATAAGCGTGCGGAAACCCACTCGATGGAGCACCATGCCGCCGATGACACCAACTGGCAAGGATGCCAGTGCTGCGGTGGCAACTAGCAAGCCCGCATCGAGTGGTGTGTAGCCTACGGAAATCTGGAAGCGCTGCGTCGTCATCAATTCCGCGCCTGCCAGGACAAACATGGCAAGCGCTGCTGCCAGCACGCCACCGGAAAACATCGGCGAACGGAAGACCGAAAAGTCGATGAGGGGTTCGGTAAGACGTGCCTGACGACGCTGAAACAGTACCGCGCCCACTAGCCCACAGGCGATCGCTGCGACGATGACGGTGGAGGAGCGATGGCCGGCGAGTTCCTTGATGAGCGAAACCAGGCCCAGCATGGCCAGCATCGCGTAGAGGCTGGTGAGAAAATCCCAGCGCTTGGCTGGGTTGGGCTGATTTGGGGGAGCGAAAATCAGCGTGCCAATGATTGCGAAAACTACGACAGGGATGTTGATAAGGAAGATTGAGCCCCACCAAAAGTGCTCCAACAGGAAACCGCCAACGACGGGGCCGGCGGCAGCACCCAGTGTTGCTGTGGCTGACCAAATGCCAATAGCCGTGGCAAGTTCACGAGGGTGGTGGAAGGTCTCACGTAGCAAAGCGAGGGTTGCCGGCATCATGGTCGCGGCGCCCAGTCCTAGACAGCCGCGAGCGATGACCAGCGCCCAGGCGTGCGGCGCAAAGGCTGCGGCCAGGGAAGAGAAGCCAAAAATTGTCAGGCCCACAAGGAACATCTTGCGGTGACCGATGCGGTCGCCCAGAGTGCCTGTGCCGAGGAGGAGTGCGGAGATCACCAGTGGGTAGGCATTGATGATCCACAGGCCCTCCAGCTCGGTTGTGTGGAGCTGCTCGCGCAGAACTGGCAGGGCAGTGTAGAGCACCGAGTTATCTATGCCGATGAGTAGTAGGCCGGCGCTGATGATAGCGAGGAAGACCCACCTGTGGGTGACTGGAGTGGGCGGATTAGCCCCCGTGGAAGCGGCGTGGTCGGTACTTGTCATTCCAGTAACTGTAACGAACGTTCGGTTTAGTTACAACTTTTGGAGGGGCAGCGATTTGGGTCTATAAATTCAAGAAAAGTACGCCAATCCCGACCAAGGAGCCGGTGAAAAAGTGTCTAAGTTGAAGGCGTTGTTGAGGTATGAATTCACGGACGCCGTTCGATCCCCCGTGGCGCCCGAGCGGGTAAAGATCAGCTTGGACGCGCTGACTTTAAGCTCGGACGTTGTGGCCTATCACCGCCGGGATAGTGATTGGCGCATCCCCGAAAAGCTCCTTCTGGTATTCGTTCTGCTCGAAAGCGCCGGCATCGTTATCCCTGATGGTGGCCACATTTGTCAGTTTGCGTGCCGACGGTGCGGAGTCCTTTTGGAGCAGTCCGCCACGGTTGCCCGCAGTGGTGGCCGCGAAAGTCCCTGCACCACGGTTTCCAGCAGCGGTACCCGCGATTCCGCCAGCAGCACCCGTAGCTCCGGTAGTAGCACTGTTGCGCGCACTGATTAGGGAATTCATCAATCCACTTCCGCGCTGTGCAGGGCTGTTCGAGGCGTTTGGCAAGGCAGACCCAGCGACCCCGGCACCCAAGCCGGTTCCCATCCCGCGACCCGCGGTTGGCGCTGGCATACGTCCAAGACTTGAAGTCGGAAGTCCCGAGGCCGGTGGACGGGGGCTTGCGTTTCCAGAAGACGGAAGTGCCGGGATATTGCCCGCTGGTGTGAGCCCCGCAGTGCGTCCTGCACCGAGGGAGCCAGCCGGTCGGTTACCGTGAACTCCGTAAGGTGAAGATGCTTGCGGTGAAGTGCGTTGAAGTGGTGCGCTCGCTCCCGAAGGAGCGACCATGGCTGGATTCGCCGCGTTTGGTTGAGCCATGGATGATGTACCGGTCGGGGAAGTTGGCGAGATTGTGGAGCTCGTTGGGCTGCTAGGTGATGCGGGGTGCACAGGGGTAGCAGACGGATTAGTAGGGTTCGACAAAGTCGAAGTGCTCGGTTGAACCTGCGAAGGAGCGGGAGCAGTCGCGGCTGTGGATTGTGGTGTTGGAGAATCCGGAACAGTTGAGGTGGCGCCAACTGGTGCGCTGGCAGCCTGCATGTTTCCAGTCATCCCCGCAGGCGAAAGACCGAACTGACTAGTTCCAGAACGCCCGGCGACTGTGGCCCCAACGGAAACCTCGGCAGTCACACCACTTCCGGCATCGGCAGAAACCAGGTTAGGAATTCGGGGAATAGCGGTCTGTAGCTGTGCGGTATACGGACCAGAGAGAAAGGCAGCTACCTCGGCCTGTTCAAAAGCTTTTTGCGCGCCAGGGTTGGGGAGTGCCTTGGACTCGGCCTCAATCGCAGATAGTGCATTGACGGCCATTGCCTTAACGGACGGCAAAACGGCAAGGTGTCCGGCCATGACCTCAGATGCGGTGGCGATGCTGGTTGCGCGTGCGGCCAGACCTTTCATTGTTGAGTCAGCAGCAGAGAAGACAGCACCGCTGTTGCTCGACACCAAGCCGGATGAGATGGAGGTTAGATTGCTGGCCAACGTGGTCATAGTTTCGGCGAAGTTGTTCCAGTAGGCGATTGCCTCGGCTACGGCACCGTCGTTTGTCGAGGAAAACATGGATAGTAGAGACTTCGCATCGAGACCGAGTTCCGCAGAAAGTGTGACTGGCGCGAAAGTGAGACTTCCAGCTTCAAACATTGGCCGACGCTGGAATACACCGCTTGTTCGCGCTACTTCAGCAATGGAAGCGCCGTCACCATTGAACGGGTTAATGCTTCGAAGGATCCGATTCATGGTGGATTCGTGCTCAGTGATCACGCGACGGAAGTCAGCGAGATTCGTTTGCGCCCACGTGAGCTGTTTGCCCAGAGATAATCCGACGGCGGCAGAGCTTCCCGTACTGCCGGAAATTGCGAGACTGTGTTCTGTCGCCACCAGCTGGAGTGACGGAACCTGTGAGTAGCCGGCCAAGTTGGGCTGGATATGGATGGCATTATTTGCCAGCAAATTCGTGGAATGGAACTTCTGAATTGCAGAGTCGATTGTTGGAATTACGGCATGCATCATGATTCTTCCCCCAAGTAATCAATTAACAGCTCATTTACGGGAGCGCACAGCCGATGCTGTGGGTCAGGGCTATCTTGTCCGGTTGTGTCGATAACGAATCCGAGAGCCCCTTGTTCTGTTTCGACAGAAGCAATACAGGCAGAGCTTCCGAGTGGATTGATTTGAGTGAATGTCACCCAATTGAAAATCCCTTCGTGATGAGCCAAAGGCTCGGCACTGTAGCGTTCGAGTTGTGAATGAGCGACCGCAGCATGCCAGATGCTCAGCAGGCCGGAAGCGTCGGATTCGATAACGCAGCCGATCTGTTTATTACCTTCGATTCGGCCCTCCATGTACGTCTGCTCCCGGAACCCCAGCCTGTCTAAGCGCCCCATAATCTCGGGGTCGTCACACGGATTGGTCAGGACGAATTCGGGTGCGTCGTAGTTGTAGTGCCCATCGGGACCAAGTGGAGCATCACCGGGCTCCGGCGGATTGTTGGGTGGAAGCACACCCGCAGGTAACGTCACGCCCGAGTCAGTAGTGATGGTTGTCGCATTGTCGCCGACAGGTTGAACGTCCTCGCCGGAAGCCTTGGTCGATGCGCAACTAGTCCCCGTTACTCCCCATAGAAGTGCTGACACTAGGGCGGCAGTAGTCGCCTTTTTCAATTTTCCCTCCCCAAAGAATTTGTGTGAGAAAGATATAACACCGCGTTCACAATTGCGCTTGCTGAGAAGCCGAAAAAATAGACCGACTGTGGATAACTTTTTAGGGGTGTGGACAACGCGGTCGCCGCGAAAAACAGCGCCGCTGCACAGCCGCAACCTGCAGCTTTAGGGTGTGTTCTCCGTGCCGTCGTTAAGCGTTGGCGGCAAACGTGGGTGTAATGACCGAAGTAATCCGAACGATTGGTTAGACTATGAGGCGCATTACAAAACCACGGGAGTGCCAACCGAAATTCCGGCACTGAGAGGACGCTAGGAATCGAGCGTCGACCGGACGAACCTGAATCTGGGTAATACCAGCGTAGGAAAGGGATGTGTTGCTTCATGGCCGCACGTGTATCTGTATCCGCTCCGCCGAAAGAGGGCGAGGTTACAACTGGCCCGATTTACCGCAGTAACAAGCATTACGACGAGGTTGCGTTTAGCAACGATTTCGGTGAGGCGAACCTGCGGATTCCAGTTCGTCGAATCAATCTGACGGACGGTACTCACTTCGATGCTTACGACACCTCGGGTATCTACACCGAGGAAAACCCGAAGCTGAACCTGAAGGAGGGTTTGGCTAAGACTCGTGACTCGTGGCCGAAGGCTCCGGCAGTGCCGGCGGTTGCGGGCTCTGAGGATGCACCGAAGGTCAAGACGCAGCTGGCATGGGCGCGTGCGGGAATTGTCACCCCGGAGATGGCTTTCATCGCCGCTCGTGAAGGTGTGGATCCGGAAGTTGTGCGCGAAGAGGTCGCTGCGGGTCGTGCCGTGATTCCGGCCAACCACAAGCACCCGGAGACTGAGCCGATGATTATCGGCAAGCGTTTTGCCACCAAGATCAACGCAAATATCGGCAACTCGGCCGTGACTTCGTCCATCTCTGAAGAGGTGGAGAAGATGGTGTGGGCAACCCGTTGGGGCGCGGACACCATCATGGACCTGTCCACTGGCAAGGACATTCACGAAACCCGCGAGTGGATTCTGCGTAACTCCCCGGTGCCGGTTGGTACGGTGCCGATTTACCAGGCGCTGGAGAAGGTCAAGGGTGACCCGGCCAAGCTGACCTGGGAAATCTACCGCGAAACCATCATTGAGCAGTGTGAACAGGGCGTGGACTACATGACCGTTCACGCGGGTGTGCTGCTGCGCTATGTGCCTCTGGCCGCCAACCGCGTGACAGGCATTGTTTCCCGCGGTGGCTCGATTATGGCCGCATGGTGCCTCGCGCATCACCAGGAGAGCTTCCTCTACACCCGCTTCGCTGAGCTGTGCGACATTCTGGCGCAGTACGATGTCACGTTCTCCCTCGGTGATGGCCTGCGTCCGGGCTCCATTGCCGACGCTAACGATGAAGCCCAGCTGGCTGAGCTGCGCACCCTCGGCGAGCTGACCAAGATCGCTAAGTCCCGCGGCTGTCAGGTCATGATTGAAGGTCCAGGCCACGTTCCGATGCACAAGATCGCCGACAACGTGAAGTGGGAAGAGGAGTGGTGTGAGGAAGCTCCGTTCTACACCCTCGGCCCGCTGGCAACCGATATCGCGCCGGGCTATGACCACATCACCTCGGCTATCGGTGCGGCAATCATTGCGCAGGCTGGCACCGCCATGCTTTGCTACGTCACGCCGAAGGAGCACCTGGGGCTGCCGAACCGCGACGACGTCAAGGTCGGCGTGATTACTTACAAGATTTCCGCGCACGCCGCCGACTTGGCGAAGGGGCTGCCGCGCGCTCAGGAGCGTGACGACGCGCTGTCGAAGGCCCGCTTCGAGTTCCGTTGGCATGACCAGTTTGCACTGGCTCTGGATCCGGACACTGCGCTGGATTACCACGATGAGACTCTGCCTGCAGAGCCGGCAAAGACTGCGCATTTCTGTTCCATGTGTGGTCCGAAGTTCTGCTCCATGCGTATTTCCAAGGATGTACAGGACTACGCGAAGGAACACGGCCTGGACTCCGTTGAAGCGATCGAGGCCGGCATGGCTGAGAAGTCCCAGGAGTTCGCTGATCAGGGGAGCCGCGTCTACCTGCCGATTACCGCGGAGTAGCTGGTTGTCTTAGAAGCTGCTGAAGTAAGCCGTGGTCGAGCTCTATTGGGCTTGGCCGCGGTTTTCTTTTGTTTTCAGCTATTTCTGCCGGCCTCAGTGTTGAGCCTCAAACGGGGGAGGGTAAGGCGCACCTTCATAAAGGCGTTAGGTAAACCTAACTAGTGGGGTGTACATTGCTTATATGCACAGCCTGAGATTCCTGACTTTCGATAATTCCCACCGCCATCTCGCAGGTGCTCGCAACACTCGCAACACTCGCCGTTCATTCAGCTCTGAATCATCCACGGTTGGAGAAGACGTGCGTCGACCGGTGGGGCGGGGTGCGCGCAGAGCTGCGACTGCGGTTTCGCTGTCCGGCGCCATGGTTCTTTCGGCGTTTGTGTCCCCGGCAATGGCTGAAACTGCGAAACCAATCGTGCCGGACAATTTTCCCAATGTGATTAATCCAGCGGAGAACTTCCAGCCGCAGGATTCACAGTATGTCGAATCCCCGGAAGTTACTGTCACTTTTGAAGACGGCACACCAGCTGAAGGTGCCACGGTTCATCGCGGCGATGTTCTTATTGTTCGCGGCAGTGGTTTCAATCCGTCGGCCAACCGTGGTGGTTACCCGCTTCCAATTCCTCCGGGTGTGCCCAATGGTGTTTACGTTCTCTACAGTGCGTTCCCAGACTCGTGGAAGCCAAGTGAAGGTGCTCCGTCTTCGGCGCGGAAGCATCCGCACGACAACATTGCCTGGGTCACGCCGGCTGGAACTCTCGAGGCGATACCGAACCAGGGCGTCGATATGCGGCGTTCTATCGCTCGTCAGGCTACTCCGATGACAGATGACGGCAGTTTTGAAGCCCGCATTGTTGTTGACCCGCCAGAGGCTCCAGCTGGTGATAACTGGGGCATTTACGTCTACCCGGCAGCCGGCTCGATTAATGCGGCCGAGGAAATCTATATTCCGTTGAATTATTCGGATGCTCCGGGCAAGAATGCTCCGGCTCCCTCGAGTGAGGATTTAGTAATTTCTGTATCTGCGCTGGAGAAGGTATTCGGCGCACTGGGTGGTGGCGTCACTGCCAAGAACGGTGCCCTAGAGCCTGAGGCCGGAGTCGTTTCATTCACCCGCGACAATGACAGCAGCGATGCCAAAGGGGAGAGCTACCGCGGAGAAGTTCACTTCACCGCGAAGTTCAGTCTGGTTCATGTGGTCGTCCGTAATCCGCGCATTGAGGACGGCCCGACCGGAAAGATTATTACGGCAGAGGTCTCGCAGGGCTACGATGTCGGCCCGGACGAGATGGAGCGTATGCCCATTGCCGCCGTGGTCGACAGCGATGGAGATCAGCTGATCACGACCATCGGCACTATTTCGCAGTTCCGGTAGTCCCTCCGACCATCACAGCCGCCAACTGTCGTCTACCTGGCACTTCGTTCAAAGTAAGCCGTCATACCTTGCGGGTTCCTGCGGGTTGTAACCACTGCTGTAGTGGAATCACTACATTAGATAGAGGCGCTTACCAGCGATGAGGAGGAACGTGGGACGGCATAGTCGGGCAGAAGGACCGGTGTCACAGGATGGGGCATCGTCACAGGTTGCGGAGCCGCAACGTGCTGTTGCGGAGTCTCCGTCGCGGGCCTCGCGAAAAATATGGGTTCGCAAACCCAATCAGGCCCCTGCGCTGACGCAATCGCCTGTGATGAGCTGGCCTCTTATGCTGGTCTCGCTGCTCGGTGGTCTTGCCTCGCTGCTGGCCTGGAATGGCCGCACCCAGCCGGACGATTGGGCGTCGCTCTGGGTGGGCGGGCTACTGATGGACAGGGGACTTGAGTCCCATCTCTATGATGCCGATCCAATCGATTTCACCGCCATGAGCGGAGAGGTCTGGCCACGCCTGGCGCAGGAAGTGTCTGCGCCATTTACGCATCCCTTTGTGCAAAACCCTTTGTTTGCAAAGGCTCTGGGAGCGATATCCCACGTCATGAGCTTTGAAACCTCGGTTGCTTGGTTGCTGTTTCTTTCCGGAATGGCCGTCGTGGTCCTGGTCGCAGCTTCCTACCACCTGTGGTTTCGGTCGACCATGCCCTGGGGCATCGCAGCGCTGGTTACCGCATGCGTATTCGCCCTGCCGACCACTCTCAATTCGTTCTGGATTGGTCAGACGACACCGCTGATTGTCGCGGGCGTCGCCTATGGTCTTGCTGCCTCGCGCACTCGTCCTTGGCTCGCGGGCATCGTCCTCGGCATTGTCGCATCCATTAAATTGACTCCGTATGCGCTCATCGCCGTGATGCTCTTTTTCGCTTATCGACGGCGCGCAGCCCTCTGGTCGCTGGCCACCACGGCGGTACTGGCGGTCTGGATGTTTATCCGCATTGACATACCGGTTATTTCGGACTGGATTGATCGAATCGACGACATTGGTGCGTCGGTCTTGGTCGGTGGTGCGAATCAGTCGTTGGCGTCGACTTTAGCCACAGATCTGGGCAATCCTGATTTATTAGTAACAGTGGTTCGTGATTATCCGAGTCACGTGAAAACGATTCCACTGTGTATTGCGCTTGGCGTGGTGTTGATGGTCACGGCAGTTGCGTGGTTGAACCCGGTCTACCGGTTTGAGGTTCTAATCACCGGCGCGTGGCTTATTGCAGCCACATTCTCATCGATTCTTTGGACCCACTACATGTTGATGCTGGTCACGCCTGTGTTCGGTTTGGCCGCCATGGCGCGGACCCGATTGACCAGACAGTGGCCGTATATCGGTATTGCGTTGCTAGTGGTCCTGCTGACGTTCCCTGTGACAAACCCGATTGCTGCTACGCCGTATACCGGCGGATTTGTGTACTCGGGGATTACTGCGATGCTCTTGACGCTGGCATTGATGCTCATTATTGGTGGCTGCCACGCGTTTGCGGTACATCGGTACGGCGATGGTGATGCAGGCGAGGTTGGAGCTGGATTGGGCAGTGAATTAGCTGCCGCGGAGACATTGAAATTTCCTCAGCCAGAGCCAATGGTCTTATTCGACTTGAGGAAGCGCTAGATTTAGCGGCTCAGCATAGAGACGATGTCACGGGCAGACATGTCGCTGTAAATCTCGTTTCGGGCGCTCTTAACCTGGTGTCCGAAGTGGACTGCGTTAGCGTCACTGCTGGTGTCGCGGGTAAGAGCCTCGCGCAGCGGCTGAGAGAAAAAGGCGCGCTTGGTAGTGAAAGAGCGGGGGAACAGGTTTTCAAGGCTCACGGTATAAACCCTTTCTGTGGTCGGAATCCGGTCGGGACTCCGGTTTGAGAGGTTCTGTATTCAAATGGTTTTCTTTGATGCGGTTGCCACTATATGTCTGAATATGCCCGATATCGAGTTAAAACGGGCAAAAGTGACTAAGTGGATACCGTTCCCAACATGAAAGCTGCATCACACTGTGGATCGGCTCAATGCTCGGTCACGGTCAGTTGTGGGCTCCAATACAATGAAATCCGGAATCAAATGTGAAGTAGGAGTTTGGTTATGGCTATTTCTTCGGCACCCACCCCTGAGTCCCCGGATTCAGCGGATACCTCGGAAGCGGCATCGCGCAGAGTTCCGGCGGCAGCGCTCAGTCACGTTGAGGATTTAATAGATTTTGTGGCTGCGTCGCCAAGCTCATTTCATGCGGCACAACAGGTCGTTGACCGTCTGAGTGCAGCCGGTGCCACGGTCATCGATGAGCACGAACAGTGGCCAAGTAAACCCGGTGCCTACGTCCTGCGTCGCGATGGCGCTGCCGTTGCTTGGATCGTCCCGGAGACGCCGGCTGCCGATTTCACCGGTTTCCGTATTGTGGGTTCCCACACGGATTCGCCCGGTTTTCGTGTGAAGCCCAACGCGCGCACCTCCGCCGCAGGCTATACGCAGGTCGCCGTTGAAGTCTACGGCGGCGCGTTGTTGGGAAGCTGGACCGACCGCGAAATTGAGTTCGCCGGTCGGGTAATTGATAAAAGCGGCAATGAGCACCTTGCTCGCACTGGCCCGGTTGCGCGTATTCCGCAGTTGGCTATCCACCTCAATCGTGCGGTTAACGAAGAGGGGTTGAAGCTCCACAAGCAGAATCACACTGCACCAATCATCGGACTGGATACTTTCGGCACCGATGTGTACCAGGTCATCGCCAATGCTGCGGGCCTGTCTATCGACGACATCGTCGCCTGGGACCTCATTTCCTTCGACACCCAGCAGCCGCGCACCTTCGGTGCTCACGATGAGTTCCTGGCTTCAGGTCGACTCGACAACCTGCTCAGCGTCCACTCCTCCCTGGTTGCCTTCGAGACCTTGCTCCGCCAAAACTGGAGCACGTCAACCACCATCCCCGTCATGGTCGCTTTCGACCACGAGGAAGTCGGGTCCGCCTCCACTACGGGCGCTGCAGGGCCACTGCTTGCCGACGTTCTGTCCCGCATCGCAGCGGCTACAGGCGCTGACCTGGAACGCACCCAGCAGCTCTACCGCGGTTCCATCTGTCTCTCGGCCGACGGCGCACACGGTGTGCACCCGAACTATGCAGGCGAACACGAGCCGGGGCACCAGCCGGAGCTCAATGCTGGCCCAGTGGTAAAGATCAATGCCAACCAGCGCTACGCCACCACGGCGGTTGGTCAGGCCGAGGTTGTCCGAATCGCAGCGGAAACCTCCAAGCGCATTGGCCAGGAAGTGCCGGTGCAGTATTTTGTATCTGCGAACCACAAGCCATGCGGCTCCACTATCGGCCCGATCACTGCAACGCGACTGGGTATCGACACCATCGATATCGGAGCTGCGATGGTCTCCATGCACTCGGCGCGTGAGATGTGCGGCACGATTGATCCATGGTGGTTGGCCGAACTCACCGTGGATTTCTGGGGTGCCGGACACTAGCAGCTCGCTGGCAGCGCTGAAGTCGTCTCTAGCAGTGGAGATGTTGGGGCGCTGTGGCCGTCGTGAAGCGAAAATGGGTGAGGGAATTTCCGTAGCTGCTCGTCGTGGAGCCTATTTTCTGTCATGCTATGAACCATGACTGATGCTAACGACACCCTGCCGTCGCACCGCCTTGAAGTACCTATCGAAGAGGCGGTGGCATGGCGTCGCCAACTGCACCAGAATCCGGAGCTGAGCTTCCGGGAGTACAGGACCTCGGACATGATTGAGGATTTGCTCAATCAGTGGGACATCCCGACGTACCGGTTGACCCCGACGTCCGTAATTGGCGTCATCGAGGGAACAGCGGGCGACCCCAGCACTGGCCGTGTGATTGGCTACCGCGCGGATATTGACGCCCTGCCGATTCAGGAGGAAACGGGACTGCCGTACGCCTCGCGCACGCCAGGTGTGATGCACGCCTGTGGGCATGATGTTCACACGGCGATGCTGCTGGGCACGGCGAAGGTGCTCTCTGGAATGCGCGATCAACTGCACGGCAAGGTGCTGTGCATCTTCCAGCACGCCGAAGAAATGCTGCCGGGCGGTGCTCGTGAGCTGGTCGACAAGGGTGCCGCCGATGACTTGGATGAGGTCTACGCCTTCCACGTCGCGCCGCATCCGGTAGGGCATGTGGGAATTTGCGCTGGGCGAGTGACAACCATGTCGGGCATCGTCTCCATCGCGATTCGTGGCCGTGGCGGACACTCTTCGAACCCGCAGCTGTCGATTGACCCGGTGCTCATCGCCAGCGAGGTGACTCTCATGCTGAACACGATTGTCTCCCGCGATGTGGATCCGAAGCACATGAATATCGTCAACGTCGGCTCACTGCATTCAGGTGAGGCCGGCAACGTGATTCCGGATACGGCCAACCTGGAAGTGTCCATCCGCTCGGTGGATGAGGCCGACTGGGAGATTGTCTGCCAGCGTATCGAGGCCGTCGTCAACGGCGTCTGCCAAGCTCACGGCGCACAGGCGACTTTCGACTGGCAGATTCCGTACCCGATGGTGGTCAACGCCGACATTGCAGTCAATCGTGCCTGGCATGCGGCGACGAAGGCAGTTGGCAACTCCAAGGTGTTCGCCGCCGATCCGTGGGCTCCTTCGGATGACTTCTCCTATTTTTCTCGTGAAGCGCCGGGCTGTTACATGTTCCTCGGCACCGGTGGCCCGGAAGCGGGTAATCCCTTCTTTCTCCACAATTCCAAGTTTAAAATTGTGGAGAGAGCCATGGTCAATGGTATGCGCACGGAAATCCAAATCGCGCTCGACGCACTGAACCCGTCGAAGAATCATCCGCCGGAGCGCCCTGCCACATCTCCGACCATGCCCGCAGCAGGTTCCGTGCCTCCACGGCCGCGGAAGGCAGGCCTTGGCACGCCACAGTCGCATGCGGGCCAGGCGCGGGCGTCGTCAAGCGAATCGGCGGGGGAGACCTCACCGAGTCCTGAGGCGGCGGCATCAGATAATTCCAATCAGCCTCAGGCACCTAGAGAGGATGCATAGGACAATGTCCACAACCCCCAACGCCCCTGATAAGATGCTCGCTGCCGCACCTGAGTGGTCGAAGTGGGCGATTGGATGGCACGTCTATCCACTGGGGTTTGTGGGAGCGCCCATCCGTGAGAAGGATCGAGGCGCCGCGCCGGTCAATCGAATTCGCAAACTGATTGACTGGCTTCCGTACGTCCAGGAGCTCGGGCTCAACGTGCTGCAGCTGGCGCCAGTATTCGAGTCGACTAGCCACGGCTACGATACCGAGGACTACTACCGCATTGACTCGCGCCTGGGTACCGAAGAGGACATGAAGGCTGTCATCGAAGCTGCCCATGAGCGTGGCATCAAAGTGCTTTTCGACGGCGTTTTCAACCACATCGGGGCAGAGGCACCCGCGTTGAAGACCGCGAAGGAAAACCCTGACTCTGAAGAAGCACAGCTCTTTGCGTTTACTCACTCAGATGGCGACATGACCGCGCCGGTGTTTGAGGGCCATGAGAGTTTGGTCGAATTCGATCACACCAGTGACGCGACTGTTGATTTTGTCGTCAACGTGATGAATTACTGGCTGGCGCGGGGGATTGATGGCTGGCGACTGGATGCGGCCTACGCAGTGGACCCACAGTTCTGGCACAAGGTTTTGCCGCGAGTGCGTGCTGAGCACCCGCACGCCTTTATCTACGGCGAGGTCATCCACGGTGACTATGCGGAGATTGTGTCGGTGTCCGGCATGGACTCGGTGACGGAGTACGAGCTGTGGAAAGCGACCTGGTCTGCGCTGAAGGAGGAAAACTTCTTCGAGTTGGACTGGACTCTGAAGCGCCATAACACCTTCGCGGAGTCTTTTGTGCCGGTGACGTTTGTGGGAAACCACGATGTTTCACGCATTGCGACGCAGGTAGGGGCCGACAAGGCCGTGCTGGCGGCGACGGTGCTGTTTACCGTGGCCGGTGTGCCGCTGGTCTACTACGGCGACGAACAGGGCTACACCGGTCTCAAAGAGGAACGCATCGGCGGTGACGACCAGATTCGTCCAGTGTTCCCGGATAGTCCGGAGGAACTCTCTACGCTTGGCGCGGATCTCTACCGCGCTTACCAGCAGCTCGTTGCGGTGCGACGCCGGTTCCCATGGTTGCACTCCGCTCGCGTGGAGACTGATGAATTGCGCAATGGTTTTCTTCGCTACCGCGTGACCGCAACCGACGCGGCGCTCGTGGACGATGCTGCCGAGGCCTTGGGCGAGACTGGAGCTTCCGGCGAGATGCCCTCGCTCGTTGTCGAGCTGAACCTGGAAAACGGCGCAACCAGCGCCGTGATCCGTGATGGTGACCACGTGGAATTTGAGTTTTCCTAGGCTCTCTTGGCGGCTCTAGGCTGCCCTCGGAGAACCAAAACCGCCCGGACACAATGTCCAGGCGGTAATTCTTTCGTGCCCCATCGATGAGTGGGCACAAGGGGTAGTGACTGCGTTTATGTTTGCTGGCTACCCCTGTTTTCGCAGATGCAGTGATTACATCTCTGCGGTCTCAGCAGGGGTCATCTCGTCGGAGGATGCCGGAGTGGTGGCCTTCTGCTCGAAGGTCTCCGACGGGTTGGCCTGGTCGCCGACCTTCACGTCCGAGTCAACCTGATTCGGGGGAGAGCAAGCGACCAGGGCTGCTGCGGCAATGGCGGATGCGGCGATAGCGCCGGCGATGCGGTTACGCATGGATGTGGCTCCTCTGTCGGAAAAACAATAGCTACAAGGGGCTAATAAACTTTTCTCACATTATCTTAAAGCAATATCTTAGAGGATTCTTAACGGCTTGCGGGAACCAAGGGGCCAATCGCCCCCGCGCCGATGCATAGGGTTGCCCCCGGAGTCGCCTTCTCCACATCGACATGGAGAGTATTTCCGCCACCGTTGAGGTACACATAGCGCGGTCGCAGATCGTTGTTCATCTTCACGACTGTGGAACCACCGCGGGTTTGCTCTTCAGTCTCGAAAGGATTGGGGAGCGACAGGCGCACGTCCATGTCCTCGGAGGCGGTGGCCGGGAACTCAAGCACCCAGTCACCGAGCTTGATGATGTTCTCCAACTTGATGTCCTCCGACGCAGTGCCGTCCTCGCCAACTGTGATGCGATGGCCACACTGCTCGACAGGGCCGTCAGTGACACGGGTGACCTCGGAGACCTTGGCGTCGATAAGCGAACCGTCTGTATTGAACATGCGCGGGTGACCGGTGACGCGCTCAAACGGCGGGCGATCGGAGACCGCATCAAACACCCGCGAGTACATGTTCATCGGAGCGGCGACGGGCACGAGAACTTCGAAGGGGACGGGCTGGTCGATGAGATTGTAGTCGATCGCCTTGTCGGGGCCAGCGGCATCGGCTTCCTCGCGCAGCGCGGACAGCGACGCCTTGGTGTTGCCGATCCACTCCATTGCGATGTCATCAGACCAGGCATTGCGGTAAGTGACCACGGAAATCGTGGAGGTGACAGCCAGCGCGATGCCCAGCGACCAAATCAGAATGTGCGTACGAGCCGGTAGCAGCGCTGGCGCCTCGTCCTTCGGTGGGAGTCCAGCCAGGGAGATCGCGACGCAGATTACGATCACGAGCGCGACATCAGAGTAGTAGTGCAAAGTGTGCGCCAGCACGCCAGAGGTGTTCTCTCCCGAGCGGAACAGGGTGATGGCGAACAAGGTGGTGAACATGTACGCCACCGATAGCGTCCACGGAGCCCAGCCACGGTAATCGCGGCCGATGAGGGTGGCGGACAGAATCAACAGGATAATGCCACCGAGAGTAATCAGCTGAGACGAAGCGGAGGCAAACGGCTGTCCCGGAGCCCAGCGTTCCCAGCTTGTTGGTCCGCCGATGATGCCGGCAAAAATCTGGCCGAGGCCGTTGAAGAACAGTTCGGGCTGCAGCTTGTCAGAAATGAAGCCGGTGGTTTCGGCGGGACCGAAGTAGTACCACAGTGCCCAGGCGCCGGTCAGCAGCATCGATGGGATCCAGATGACGAGGCCGCCGCGGAGAACCTGCAGGATATTTCTGCGCTCCATGTAAGCCAACGTGACGACAACCAGCATGGAGATCGGTGCGATAGCCAGGGACTTCTCAAAGAATCCCAGCGCCACTGCCAGCAGCACGAACAGGCCTACGGCTTCCCACGGGCGGGGGCCGAAGGAACGACGCATAGTGGTGCGAATGGCGACAATCATGAAGATCACGAATGCCAGGTGGAACGGCTGGGAATTGGCCGCGGCCGACCACCAGGTGTCGCCCGGAAGCATCAGCGGAGTCCAGGCGACGACCGTGATGAGGAAGAGCGATACCAGCGTACGGCCGGTGAGAAGCTCAAAGAGTTTAGCTGTGGCGTATGTCAGCACTACCGACATCACGGCCATGGTGATAGCCGGTAGCCACCAGTTCCACGGTGCGATGAGGTGATAGAGGCCTTGCACCAAGAAGGCCAGTGGTGCAAGGTGCCCGTCGTGATCCTGAAGCAGGTAGTCCTTGCTCAGCAGTGGGGTGTCGTAAAGATGGCCAACAATGATGAAGTCATCCCAGTAAAAACCATGGCTAGTCAGTACCAGAATGCGAGCGACAAGCTGTATCGCAATAACAACTCCGATGAGTGGCCACCATTGCTTCGCAGACAGGTCAAGTCGCTCGCCCCACGTCAATGTGGGCATGTAGTATGGGCGAGAACTCTCCTGCTCAGCGGTGTTGTCAGCACCAGGGTCCTCGGCAGTTTTCACTGCGGAATTCGCGGCTGTCCCCTCATCGCCGACTGGCGGCGTATGAGGGGTTTGGGCAGTTGGGGTATCTCCTGTAGATGACCGCTCGGCTTTAGTCATGGTTCCTTATGTTATCTAGGCCATCTGCTGGGCGCGGTAGGGTAGGCAAAAGTTAGTGCTTAGGGCGTGTCGACACAGGCTTCATACGCCGCTAATGAATACATCAATAATGTTTGAGCAATACCGCTCGAGTTAAAGAAAAATAGGAGCAAGTGGGATGACGCAATCGGCGAGTGCAGCGCGCGCTAACTTCTCGTGGCGCAATATTGACATCATCATTGCAGCTGTTATCGGCGTGGCCGTTGGCCTGATTTTTGTTATCTGGAACATCATCGGCGGTGCGGGCTATGAAGCAGTCAACGCGCTTACTCCTGGTCTTGGCGGTTTGGTCGCTGGTATGTGGTTCCTCGGTGGTCCGCTCGGCGCGTACATCATTCGCAAGCCGGGTGCAGCTATCTTCGTCGAGGTAATCGCGGCGACGGTTTCAGCACTGATCGGTAACCAGTGGGGTATCTCCACCCTGTACTCAGGTTTGGCGCAGGGGCTCGGTGCGGAGCTGGTGTTCCTCATTCTGGCGTATAAGAGCTACAACCTGGCCACCGTGGTTATCTCCGGTCTCATGGCAGGTGTCGGCGCATGGACTTTCGAGCTTTTCACTGGCAACCTGGCCAAGACTTTCGAATTCAACGTCATCTATCTGATCTCCACGGCGCTGTCGGGTGCCGTCCTCGCCGGTCTGCTGGCTTACTTCCTGGCTAAGGCACTGGCGGCAACTGGAGCGCTGGATCGTTTTGCCATCGGGCGAGAGCGGCACGACGACGTCTAGGAAAATCGATGACAGATGAGGCGTTGACGCGGGGGCCGTCGTCAAGCGGAAATGTCCCTGCGGTGAGCGCGCGGGGGTTCGGATATCGGCACGCGGGGCGCAAAGCTGCGGTACTGAACGACATCACGCTGGACATCGAGCGCGGTGAAAAGGTGCTGTTGCTCGGCGCGTCGGGGATGGGGAAGTCGACGCTGCTCGCCGCTATTGCTGGCGTGCTTGGCGACGACTCCGATGGCGAAGCCACCGGAAAGCTCCTGATTGAAGGTCGTACTCCTGCTTCCGCACGGGGCGCGGTGGGCTTGGTGCTGCAAGACCCTGACTCGCAGACGATTAGTGCTCGCGTTGGCGACGATGTCGCCTTTGGTGCGGAAAACCTGGGCGTTGCCCCGGCTGAGATTGGCAACCGAGTGCGCGCCAGCCTGGATTTGGTGGGGCTGGATTTGCCGCTGGATCATCCCACGCACAGGCTTTCGGGTGGGCAGAAGCAGCGCCTCGCATTGGCAGGTGTGCTGGCAATGGGCGCACGGGTCATTTGTTTGGACGAGCCGACGGCCAACATCGACCCGGCCGGTGTGCCGGTACTACGCGATGCTGCGATTACCGCGGCGGAGAGGACCGGTGCGGCACTGATTGTGGTCGAGCATCGAGTGGATGCGTGGGTCGATGTGGTCGACCGCATCATCGTGCTGGGCCGCGGAGGTGTGATTGCCGATGGTGCACCGCATCGGGTCTTGGAAGACTACGGGCAGGCTCTGACGGATGCTGGGGTGTGGATTCCGGGTGCTCCGCCCGCGCTGCCGGACGCGCGTTCAGTTGCCTGCGACCAGGACGGGCACCCTAGCGGTGACATCGCGATCGAAACCCGCGAGCTGGACATCGGCTATGGCGCGAAGAAGTCGTGGTTCAGGGGTAGCGAAACTGTTGAGCCGATTGCTCGCGATGTGTCAGTTTCTATCCCGTCAGAAGCTTCCACCTGCATCGTTGGTCACAACGGCAGCGGGAAGTCCACGTTAGCGCTGACGCTCGGCGGCCTGCTTGAGCCGATGGCGGGCACGGTCCAAGTGGCCGGCAGCGGTAGTGCGCCGTGGAAATGGCCGTCGAAGAAGTTGGCTACTCGGATTGGCACGGTCTTCCAAGACCCCGAGCACCAATTCGTCACCGGCACAGTGCTGGAAGAGTTGCAGCTTGGACCGAAGCTTGTCGGTGTCAACGCTGATAAGCGCATCGAGGAATTACTTGAGCGGCTGCGGCTAACGGCCCTGACCAAGGCGAATCCGTTCTCGCTCTCCGGCGGTGAGAAGCGACGCCTGTCGGTGGCGACCATGCTGGCGACAGCGCCGGATATTGTGCTTCTCGACGAACCGACCTTCGGCCAAGACCGTCGGACATTCACCGAGCTGCTCACTTTGCTTCGCCAGCTTGCAGACGACGGCCGAACTGTTATTTCGATTACCCACGATCCGTTGGTGGTCCAAGCGATGGGGGACTACGTCGTTGACATGGATATGTTTCATCCGGAGTGGCCAGGCCCTGCGGCGCCGGGACAGCGTGGTTCAGGGGAGCAGGCCGGTCCGAGCAGCAATAGCGGTTCGCGCGGCCAGGGCGAAGCAGGAGGGAAACCGTGACTGAAGTCGGTTCCGCCGGTACGGCTGAAGGTACGCAGAGCGCCATTTCGAGTAAGCAGCCTTTCCTCGCGACGGTCAACCCGGTGGCGAGAGTACTGGGCCTATTCTTGCTCACCACACCGCTGCTGATTTCCATCGACTGGGTCTCCGCAGTGGTTGCGCTTGTCTGCACGCTTTTCTTGGTGCCGCTGTCGGGTTTGGGTTTTCGTCGTTTTCTAGGACGCAGCCTGCCACTTCTTATTGCCGCGCCCATCTCAGGAATCTCGATGGCGCTCTACGGTAACCCGGAGGGCAAAGAGTATTTCTCCTTTCTGCTTGCGCATGTGACGGATAATTCCATTTCCCTGGCCATCGCGATCATGTTGCGTGTGCTGGCTATCGGTACTCCAGTTATCGTGCTGACAGCCAATATCGACCCCACCGATCTGGGCAATGGGCTGGCGCAGATTCTCAAGCTGCCCAGCCGGTTTGTGCTGGCAACGGTGGCGAGTCTGCGACTCGTCGGCCTATTCATCAGCGATTGGCAGGCGCTGACCCGAGCCCGTCGCGCACGCGGTTTGGGTGACCACGGCGCAATCCGCCGCACTATTTCTCAGGTGTTCGCTCTGCTGGTGTTTGCGCTGCGCCGCGGCACCAAACTGGCTACAGCCATGGAAGCCCGCGGCTTTGGCACACCGATTAAGCGTACGTGGTGGCACACCTCGACATTGGCCACGCGTGACTATGCCACCATGGCCGCCTGCCTTGCCATCGCCGTCGCAGCAATCGGTATTTCCGTGTGGGCCGGGGAGTTCCGCTTCCTGGGCGTAGCGTAGCAAAGGCGTTTCAATCACGATGATTCTGCTTATCGACGGCCGTTCCGGCAGTGGCAAAACCACCTTTTCGGCAAAGTTGCACAGTATCCTCGGTTGGCCAGTTATCCACTTGGAGGATGTATATCCGGGCTGGTCCGGTCTGCAGAAAGCATCGGCCGCAGTTGCGGAGACCATTTTGAACCCCGCTCTACCGGCCGATGAGCGCGGGTATCGCCGTTGGGACTGGTACGCCAGTGAATTCGCCGAGTGGGTCCCCACGCCACCGGACTCCTCGCTCATCGTTGAAGGCTGTGGCGCTGTCACTGAAGCTAACCTTGCCGCTGCCCGCGCCATCGGCGACGGCAACGCCTGGGGAGTCTGGGTAGAGCTGGACACGCAGACTCGATTTGCCCGTGCCATGGCTCGCGACGACCACTTCGAGGAACACTGGGACATGTGGGCCGAGCAGGAATCCCAGCATATGGCGAAGCACAATCCGCAACAGCTCGTCGACTGGACCATCAACGTCCCAGAACAGTTAACGTGGAAGCTCTGATGAGAAAAACACTCGCGTGCCTCGGTGCAGGCTTCGGTTCCATGCTCCTCGTCGGCGGACTACGCGTCGCCGCTAATTCGGAGCTACGCCCACCACGCCTGCCCAATCGCAGACCTCCGCGGTGGGTTCTTCCCACAGTAGGTGCCGCGTGGACACTGGCCAGCTACCGCGCCTACTACGCTCGCGCATCGCATCGCTTGACGACGCCCCTGCTCGCCGGCCTCGCAGTACCAGGAGCCGCAGCGATCGTTTTCGAGGCCGTTCGTCTTCGATGTGCAGCCAAAAAACCAACTCTGCCGCCACACACCGTGGTTGTGCTGGGATGCGGATTGAAGAACAATCGGCCCTCGGCCCTGCTGGCCAGAAGATTACAGCGAGCAGTCTCAGCGTGTGATGAGCGAACCGAGCGAATCATCTGCTCCGGTGGGGTCGGCAGTGAAGCGGTGACAGATGCCACCTGCTCCGAAGCGGACGCCATGGTGGAGTGGTTGGAGGCGAACGCTGGGGACGTCGTAAAGCGTGGCGACATCGAGTTGATCCCCGAGGACCAATCGACGAATACGTCGGAAAACATTGACTATGCGTGCGAATTGATGCGCGGCATGGACGGTGCGTTGAGCGCTGGAACGGTTGTTGTGACCAGTGATTTTCATGCGCCACGGGTAGCGAAGCTCATGCGCGAACGGGGGCTGGAATCCTGGTGTGTCGTCGGGGCCTATACGCCGTTGAGGTACTGGGCGACATCGCTGCTGCGGGAATTCCTCGCGCAGTTTATTCTGTGGGCGCCGAGCGGCAACGCGAGAATTTTACGAATTTCGCGGGTAGCGCGAAGCGTTAGCCACTAGTATCGAACGAAGATAAATACGTCGTGCGGTGATAGTGCTGCGTAGAAATGCGTAGAGCGCGATATCGAACACGACATCGGAATCATTAAATCGGGAGGAACACCCACATGGCTTTGACCCCAGGATTCGACCTGTTCCAGCTGCCAGAGGAGCACCAGGAGCTCCGCGCCGTTATCCGTGATCTGGCGGAGAAGCAGATTGCTCCGTACGCAGCGGACGTCGATGAGAACGAGCGTTTCCCGGAGGAGGCCCTGAAGGCTCTCAACGAGGCCGGCTTCAACGCCGTCCACGTGCCGGAGCAGTTCGGTGGCCAGGGTGCGGACTCGGTTGCGGCCTGCATTGTCATTGAGGAAGTTGCTCGTGTCTGTGGCTCGGCTTCTCTTATCCCGGCTGTGAACAAGCTGGGCACCATGGGCTTGATCCTCAAGGGCTCCGACGAGCTGAAGAGCAAGGTCCTGCCGGACATCGCCAACGGTGAAATGGCTTCCTACGCACTGACTGAGCGTGAGGCCGGTTCGGATGCCGGTTCCATGAAGACCCGCGCGGTCCGTGAGGGCGATGAGTGGGTCCTCAACGGCTCCAAGTGCTTCATCACTAACGGTGGCCGCTCCACCTGGTACACCGTCATGGCTGTCACCGACCCGGAGAAGGGTGCCAACGGCATCTCTGCATTCATGGTCCACAAGGACGACGAGGGTTTCCGCGTCGGTGGCCTGGAGCACAAGCTGGGTATCAAGGGTTCCCCGACCGCGGAGCTGTACTTCGAAAACTGCCGCATCCCGGCTGACCGCATCATCGGCGAAGAGGGCACCGGTTTCAAGACTGCCCTGGAGACCCTGGACCACACCCGCCCGACTATTGGTGCACAGGCACTGGGCATCGCGCAGGGTGCTTACGACTACGCCGTTGGTTACGTGCAGGAGCGTCAGCAGTTCGGCAAGCCGATTGCTGCTTTCCAGAACACCCAGTTCATGCTGGCTGACATGCGTATGAAGATTGACGCTGCTCGTCTCATGGTCTACACCGCAGCCGCTAACGCTGAGCGTGGCACCGCTGAGGGCGGCGCTCGCCTGGGTCTGATGGCCGCAAACGCCAAGACCTTCGCCTCTGACGTTGCTATGCAGGTCACCACCGATGCCGTGCAGCTGCTCGGCGGTTACGGCTTCACCCGTGACTTCCCGGTTGAGCGCATGATGCGTGACGCCAAGATCACCCAGATCTACGAGGGCACCAACCAGATTTGCCGCATGGTCGCAGGTCGCCAGATTCTCGCAGACGCACAGAAGCGCTAATCACCAGCGTAAACGCTAAGCCCTCGCTACCAAGGCGGGGGCTTTTTCATGCCACCGCATCACTCAGGATTTGTCGCTTAACCCCAATGCGAGTTACTGACTGCATTTATGACCAGCGGCGGTGGGGCGATGCGAGTTACTGACTGCGTTTATGACAGAAATGGCCCGAAAAACGGCTTCAAAGTGTCATAAACTCATACAGTTTCACATTTGCAGCCCGTAAGTTTTTGGGTTAAGTAGCAAGAAGCATGTCCGGTCGGCGTGCGCCGGGGCCTACTTGTTCGCTTAACCCCCGGTTTTTTCGGCCGTCCCGCACGAGTCCCGCACGAGTCCCGCACGAGTCCGGCACTACACCATCCACCAGCTCGCCTGCAGCCGCACGCATCAGCCTCGCTAATCACACCCTCATTTCGCCAACCAAGCACAGGCAGCTACAACGATTGCTTCTGCGCCCCGGTCAAGAGTGGGTTGGAGGTCAGGGGCAAAAGCTGGGTTGTGGTTGCCAACAGCGCTGCTCTCATCCGCGAAGCCGCCGAGCCCCCAGTACGTATATGGCACGCCAAGCGCATCGGGGATGATTGAGAAATCTTCAGAGGCGGGCACTGCGTCCAAGTCGGAGACTTCATCACCGAAGTACGCGTCGAATGCCTCGCGCACAGTATTCGTGGCATCCCCGTCATTATTCGTGAGGGGATAGCGGTCGTAGTAAGTGAACTGCGGGTCTTGAGGGCTGCGGGCAGCAACGCACTCTGCTCGTACAATGCGCTCGATTGCCTCTTTGAGGTGTTCGGTCACGGCGCTGTTGTAGGCACGAGTGTTGATGAGCAGCTCTGCGGAGTCAGGGATGATGTTGGACTTAGTTCCCGCCTGAATCGCGCCAACGGTCACCACTGCGGTCTCGGTGGCTGCTACCTCACGCGAGACAATCGTCTGAAGACGCATCACAATGGTGGATGCCAAGACAACGGGATCGACACTGAGCTCCGGCATGGATCCATGGGAGCCATTACCGTACACAGTGACTTTGACCGAGAATGCAGAGGAGAGAACTGGCCCGCGGCGAGTGCCCACATAGCCGCCGGGCAAGCTAGCTAGTACGTGTTGACCGAGATAAACATCGGGACGCGGAATAGCCTTCTCCAGATCTGCCGCCAGCATTGCGCGTGCACCTTCGGCGGTTTCTTCAGCGGGTTGGAAAATACCGATGAATGTGCCAGACCACTGATCAAGGTTTTCGTTGAAAGCCTGCAGCGCTGTGAGCAAAGACATCAGGTGGAAGTCGTGCCCACAAGCGTGGGCGACGGGGACCTCTGTGCCGGTCTTTTCATCAATCTGCGTTGCTGTGGAGGCGTAGTCTTTGCCGGAAGTCTCCTTCACCGGTAGCGCATCAATGTCTGCGCGCATAGCTACAATCGGCCCGGCACCGTTCTCAATAATGGCAACGATGCCGGTGTCTCCGATGCGATGTGTGGAAATACCTGAAGCTTCGAGCTCCTGAATAATCCGGTCTGCAGTGCTGTGCTCCTGCATGGAAAGCTCAGGGTGCTGGTGGAAATATTTGTACAGTTCCTCGCGCTGGGACTGGGTGGACGCGAGACCATTCAGAATCTTTCTGGCGCTCTCAGTATTAGTGCGCATACCTAAAATGTACGCCGACCTAAAGCGGACGGTGGAGGCCCTGGAAGGCATCCCCGTCCCGCCCCAAACCTCTAAGAGCTGCCTACGTCGTCACAAAGAACTTCTGGTTACGCTCGCCGCGGTAGGACTGGGCGGTTGCAGTTGCGGCGATGATAGAGGCAACGATCAGCAGGCCAGCTGTAATCAAACCGAGCACCGACGAGTCTCCGGAGCGTACCTGGGAAATCGTTCCGACCAGCGTCATTGATGCATTAATGACAAAAACTGCCGCCGCCACGGACAGCACCGTGCGCGCTGCAGTCGATCCTTCAAGGAGTTTGCCGGCAAGCCACCAGCACGCAATCGCCGTTGCCGTCTGCGCGATAATCGCGAACGCGAAGCTCACGGCCAAGCTGGTCTGCGCAGCAGAAACCTCGATGTTGTTGGCCTTTGCCGCTTCCGTAACAGTCGCGTCCCATTTCAATAGGGAACTGACCACGGTGAGGATTAGCGCTGGGACGTAAACATATACCGCGAGCCGCCACCACCTAAAGGACTGCGCCGCATGGAAAGGAACGTCTTTAGCCGAATTGACTGCCATAATTCCATACTCTAAACCACGCTGTCGCGGCGCGAAACGTCACTGCTAGGTTGAACTTATCGCTTGCCGACGAGCAGATAACCGGCAACCACCACAAAAGCTAACTTTTATACAGCGCTGGTGCGGTGCGGGTCGGTGAAGTCGACACCTTGGGTTTCCCACACGCGACGCAGTTCGTCAACGCCCTTAGCGCGAGCAAGGGCAAATTCGTTGGTCGTGGCGGGGACCGGCTGGAAGATTGTGACTTCGGTTTCCTCTATCGCGACCGGCGGGATTTCTGCCTTGAGCAGCACAAAACCGGTGAAGCGCGACTGATCCCACAGTGGCTGGCCGAAGTCGATTAGTGCCCCCTCGGTGAGGATGAGGCCTTCGATGCTTGGGGAAGCGGCAAGAATACCCAGCGGGCGGATGACTTCGTCCAGTCCACCACGAATAGGCAAGATGAGCTCGGCGCGCGGGCCAGAGTTGGTGTCCACCACCATTGCGGACGGATCCTGCATCGCCTCGGCACTGCAGCCGAGTGTTGCATAGGTGACAATCCGGTCTGTGTCAGGTCCGAAGCGCAGCATCTTCAGTGGCGCAGAGCCAAGGAAGGTCAGCTGGGCTTCGCCGGGTTTGGACTCTTCAAAGTAGGAGGTAAATGCTGCTCGGACGGCTTTGATGATCGCATTGCTATCAGGGCCGGCGGGAGGAATGGGGCCGGTTAAGTTATCGAACACGGGCGGTACTCCTTGTTGAGGTGGTCATTTTAGGTTGCGGGCGAAAGCTCAACAGCATCAGCCCACGTCGCATCGAGGTTCAAAGTCTGCATCCACGTATCAATGTTGTCACCGTGTGCAGCGATTGCGGCGCGTGCAGTCAGCGTGGTCTCGATAGCGAATTCGGTGAGTTCATCGCTAATCAGCCCTTGAGTGTGGGCCGCGACGAGCTCGTCGACATCTTCAACGCGAATCTGTGTGGTCGCATCGACAGGTAGGGGAGCTATGGCCTCAGGATCGGTCGGTGCCTGCAGGATGTCGAGATACAAATCGGTCATACGCCAGCACTGCGGATCAGTCCGGTCGATGCTGACAATATCGACGTAGCGTTGGTGTTCCACCTTCACGCCCGGGCGGAAGTGATAAATGCTGATGCGCAACCCCTCGTCGGCAAGCAGGAATGACTCAAGATATCCAAACTTTGGATGATCCATCCCACGGCGCATATAAAGGCGGCTGGGAGTGAGAGTTCGGAACTCGTCGACATTGCGCCGAAAGCCCTTGGGGTCGGTGTTGACCATTTCACGTAGGTCAAAGGTCTCGACTTTCGGAGGATGTGTGTCCTGACTCGAGCGAATTGGGGAGAGTGCAGGAGCTGCCGCGGTCGAAGCCGAAGTGGCCGGTGAAGTGGACATGCGAATACCTTAACGTGTAGGGGTTGCCTTTTTGGGCATAGAAAAGCCCTTTCTGCATACGTGATGCAAAAAGGGCTAGGGGAGAACTAGAAAAACTTAGTTCAGGCCGACCGGGAAGACACCGGCGGTCGGAGTGTAGCTGCAGTTGGTCGGACCAGGCTCTTCCTGAGTGGTGATACCGCCCTGCATGACAGCGATGACCACGCCCTTGCCCGTGTCAGCGGTGCCGTTGACAGCGCCCGGGCCCTCCTCGGCGTTGATGCCGTTGTTCTCCAGGGTGGTCTTGCCGTACTTGCCGTTAGCAACGTTGACCCAGTAGACATTCATCTCTGTGTCCTGCTGCTTAGCCAGCTGCTTGGTGCCCAGGCCAGTGAAAATGAAGCCAAGCTGGTTTTCTGGAACACCTGGCAGAGGCAGGTCTGCCGGGCCCGGAACGGTAGTGGCCAGGCCGAAGGAACGACCTTCGCCGCCGATGCACTTGTCGGCAACAGTAGGCAGCAGGAACTGGTTGGTCTTCGGGGCACCTTCCGGAACCTTGAAGCCCGGCTCGCCCTCGCCCTCACCAGTCAGGAAGTCAATTCCCTTGTTCAGTGCGCTGGAAATTTCCTCAGGAACGCCTGGGGAGTTAATGATGTCGCGCGCGTTGCCGTAGAGATTCGGCGAAGCGATGTTCAGGGAGTCCAGCGACGGGGAAGCAGAAGCGGCGGGAGTCATGCCCGCAGTGAGAATTGCAGCTGCACCCAAGGTCGCTGCGGCACGGCGCAGGAAGGAGCGTCCAGTCGAAACCACGGTGAAGAACCTCTCATTCGTGGGCTATTGGAGTCGGAATCAAAATTTCGGAATCGTTGCTCATCTTAGAACGACTCCAACGTGAAATGGAAAGATTTGAAAAAGAAATGTTCAGAATCTTCTCAGGAGATTAACGCACGGATTCCCGTGTGTCGCAAGTTAATTAGAGTGATTTTTGATGTAGAACGAGATGATTGTGAAAATTGTGACGTCATGTATGCCTGTGGTGTTAATGGTGTTTCGCAGCGCGTAAGCGGGTGAAGTCAAGTCTCATCCCGTGGGGTTACAACTATGGCATTTGGTCACATGTGTCACATGGCGGGCTGAGAGATTGCCGTCGTGAAGCGTTGTGGCGCTGGCGGATATGCCGTTATGACTGTCGGTAAAGCGGGGGTGCAGTAAGGGGGTAATTTATCCCTAAGGGTGGCGCGGCAGTGCCACTTTGCATGACGGATAGGTGCTCGGGGTTGCGAGAATCTCTGCCAGATGTGCAGGGGCATTAAGAAGGAGTACACTGTAGAACGCTTTATTACGCGTTGATGCGGGGCGTTAAAGGCAGTCGTAAAGACAGTCCTTTAGAGCAAGGCCGTATCTTTTTCTTTTAGTCCTCTTAGCTTGTTAGGAGCTATCCGCCTGTGAGCGATACCGAGTTCCGTAATGTCGCCATTGTCGCACACGTCGACCATGGCAAGACCACTCTCGTGAACGCCATGCTGGAGCAGTCCGGCGTTTTCAGCGACCACGAAGAAGTTGCAGACCGAGTGATGGACTCTGGTGACCTTGAAAAGGAAAAGGGCATCACCATCTTGGCGAAGAACACCGCTATTCGCCGAAAAGGTGAGGGCAAGAACGGCGAAGACCTCATCATCAACGTCATTGACACCCCTGGTCACGCCGACTTTGGTGGCGAGGTGGAGCGCGCACTGTCCATGGTTGACGGTGTCGTGCTGCTGATCGACTCCTCTGAAGGTCCGCTGCCGCAGACCCGCTTCGTCCTGGGCAAGGCGCTTGCTGCCTGCATGCCGGTGATTATCGTGGTCAATAAGACTGACCGCCCAGATGCACGTATCGACGAGGTTGTCGAGGAAGCACAGGATCTGCTGCTCGAGCTAGCCTCCACCCTGGAAGACCCGGAAGCTGCTGAGGTCGCTGAGCGCAACCTTGAGCTGCCGGTTCTCTATGCCTCTGGTCGTGCCGGTAAGGCTTCTACCGAGAACCCGGGTAACGGCAACTTGCCGGAGTCTGAGAACCTGCAGCCGCTGTTCGACGTCATCACCGAGGTGCTCCCGGAGCCGTCCGCTGAGATTGATGCCCCGCTGCAGGCGCAGGTTACCAACCTGGACTCCAGCTCCTTCCTCGGTCGAATTGGTCTGATTCGTATCCATAAGGGCCGTATCCGCAAGGGACAGCAGATTTCGTGGATTCATTACGACTCCGAGGGCAATGAGCATGTCAAGAATGCGAAGGTCGCGGAGCTGCTGCGTACCGTCGGCGTGACCCGCGTACCTGCTGAAGAGGCCATTGCTGGTGACATCGCCGCTATCTCCGGTATCGACGAGGTCATGATCGGTGACTCTCTCTGTGATGCCGAGCATCCGGACCCGCTGCCGCGCATCCTGGTCGATGAGCCGGCTATTTCTATGACGATCGGCGTGAACACCTCGCCACTGGCAGGCCAGGGTGGTGGCGATAAGCTGACCGCTCGTATGGTCAAGGCCCGCCTGGACCAGGAGTTGATTGGTAACGTCTCGCTGCGCGTGCTGCCGACCGAGCGCCCGGATGCCTGGGAGGTGCAGGGCCGTGGTGAAATGGCGCTGTCCGTTCTGGTTGAAACTATGCGTCGTGAGGGCTTTGAGCTGACCGTCGGTAAGCCGCAGGTTGTTACCAAGACCGTCGACGGCAAGGTTCAGGAGCCGTACGAGCACCTGACCATCGATGTTCCAGAAGAGCACCTGGGCGCTGTCACTCAGCTGATGGCGGCTCGTAAGGGGCGCATGGAGCAGATGGGTAACCAGGGCACCGGTTGGGTGCGCATGGAGTTCCTCATTCCGTCCCGCGGTCTGATTGGCTTCCGCACTACTTTCATGACGGAGACCAAGGGCACCGGTATCGCCAATCACTACTCGGCCGGTTACGGCGAGTGGGCAGGCGAGATTAAGGATCGTCCGACAGGATCGTTGGTCGCTGACCGTACTGGCCAGATCACCGCTTACGCGCTGATTCAGCTTTCTGACCGCGGTACCTTCTTCGTCGAGCCGGGTGACCAGGCTTACGAGGGCATGGTCGTTGGCCAGAATCCGCGTGATGAGGACATGGACATCAACATCACCAAGGAAAAGAAGCTGACGAATATGCGCGCAGCCTCGGCTGATGCGACCGTGACTCTGGAGAAGGCGCACAAGCTTTCCCTCGATGAGGCTATGGAGTTCTGTGGCGCTGACGAGTGTGTTGAGGTCACTCCGGAGGGTATCCGCGTACGCAAGCAGATCCTCAGCGCCACCGATCGCGCTCGCGCTCGTTCCCGCGCAAAGGCCATGAATAAGAAGTAATTCGGGTTGCTAGGGGACTGGGCCACCTGAAAACCAGTCTCGGGGTAACTGACTCGGCCAGGTGTCGAGTAATCTCGTGGATATGTTTATTCGCAGCCGTCGTCACGCAGCTTCTCGTCGATTTTTCGTAGCATCGACACTCTGCGTGACGGCGGCTTTGGCGTCTTCGTGCATGGCTCGCCCGTCGGACGCTCCGACTGTGCCCGGGCAGCAGGAAGCGCCGGTGCAACAGGAAGACACCGCTGACCAGGCCAAAAAGATGCGTGAAGTCACGGTCGGTGTCGACGAGTTTGTCGAAGGCTTCAATCCGCATTTGCTTGCCGACGTCTCCCCGGTGACCAGCCTGGTAGCGCGACTGACACTGCCTAGTGTTTTCACCCCTGCGCCGGTAGAGGGCGAGGCTGGTGACGCTAGTGCCTCCGCGCAAGCTCCCGGAGTGGTGGATAACGCTGCCAATGCTCGCTCGGCAGGTGCTCCCCAGTGGCTGCTCAACTCCGACTTGCTGGATTCCGTGCAGGTTATCGAGAGTGATGACAGCAAAGACGGTGACGCCAGAAACGGAGCTGGAAACGGGAAAGCGGCCGATGTTGACATCACGGATCCGACGGTAGCGGCAGAGCATGTCCGCTACCGCATTCGAAAAGGGGCGCAGTGGAGCGATGGCACGCCAATCAGTGGCGAGGACTTCCGCTACCTATTTTCCCAAGTCACGTCCACGCCGGGATCGCTGGATACGGCGACTTATGAGCTGATTAAATCCATTGATGTCTCCGATGGTGGCCGTCAGATTGACGTGACGTTCACTCAGCCGATTACGCATTGGCAGCGCCTGTTTGCACATCTCTTGCCAGCGCATTTGATGCGGTCGAACACTGATGGTTTTTCCGAAGGGCTGGCCAGCCGTTTCCCGGCCTCCGGTGGGCAGTACGCCGTCGAGTCGATGGATGTCGGCCGCAACATCATTCGACTGGTTCGAAATGACCGCTACTGGGGTGAGCAGCCAGCAGCCTCGGAGGTTATTACGCTGCGTGCCATGCGTAGTGCCATCGATGGTGCGGAGCAACTGCGTTCGAAGCAGATCCAGGCCGTGCAGGTCCGTCCGACGGAGACCTCTGAGCTGACGTTCGGTCTGGTCCCCGGTGTTGCTGAGTTCTTCCATGAGCCCAACCGGGAACTGGTTTTCAGTACCAACCTCGCGTCGAGCAGGCTTGCCGACGAGTCCGTCCGCCGGGCCATTCTGCGCACCATCAACGTTGCACAGGTCTCAGAGGTAGCCACCGGACGCCGAATCGCGGGTGGTTCTGGTGACGGTGGTGAACAGGAGAAATCCGAGGCACCTCAGGCCGGATTTACCGAGGACAATCCGCTACGAATCGGCATCATTAGCGACGGTATAGCGGCACGCGCTGCGGCTTTTGCGGTCGCTGACCAGTTGACTGCAGCTGGTATCCCCGCCACCGTTGTTTCGTATTCTCCGGCGGACATGCTGCGGTCTTCGTTGCCCTACGGAACTGTCGACGCTGTGGTGGCATGGTCAGAGCAGCCCAATTCCGTCCAGGCGGCCCGGGAACGCTATGCGTGTACGGAAGGCTCGGTCAGTTCGCTACCGCCGAAGGACCTGGATGAAGTAGACGCAGAGTCGGCTACCGAGTCTGAGTCAGAATCCGAGTCTGATTCTGAGGGCGTTGACAGTTCGACAAAGCCTGCGCCAAGCGGAGATCGGGAAAAGAGTGCTGAAGAACAGAGCTCGCTGGACGGGACAACATCGTCTGAGCAGTCCACATCTTCTACCTCAGCGGAACCGGCTGATCTCAGCGAAGTACCTGTTGCTCCGAAATCGGCTGCTCGGAGCGAGAATCTTTCCGGCCTTTGTGACCCGCAGGTTGATGAGCTGCTCGCTCCCGACAGTTCTGCGTTGCCCGCTGAACTTGCCGATATCATTGCTGGTCACAGTATCGAGCTGACCTTGGTGAAAGACGGCTTGCTGACGGTGGTCAGCCCGGAAATTACAATTACCGGACGGAAGGACTCTTCGCAGTGGACTGATGACCCAGTGTTGGGCCGCCTCGGTGTTCTGGGCGAGGTTCGCCGAGTCGCGACGCAAAGCGGGACTCGAGAATCGTCTGAGAATTCTCAACCGGGAGATAATCCGCGCGAAGATACTGAGCAGGACGGTTCGGGTCAGAACCAAGAAGTCCGCGATAACGCCGACCAGGAGAACAAGGGGAAGTAAGAAAGCCCGTGAAGTTACTTTTTGTTCACGCACATCCAGATGACGAGTCCATTTGGACAGGTGGTTTGATTGCGGCTGCCGCGCGCTCCGGAGCGTCGGTAAGCGTAGTGACCTGCACGATGGGCGAGCTGGGAGAGGTCATCGGCGCGCCGTACCAAGGGCTAGTTGCTGACGAAGCTGATCAGTTGGGAGGTTTCCGCGTCGCCGAGTTGCGCTCGGCGCTGCGTGCGCTGGGAGCCAATGGTCCGGACAATGTGCCGCATTTCCTCGGTGGTGCCGGGCGTTGGCGTGACTCCGGTATGGCAGGGGACAAGGGCAATGAGCATCCCCGTGCGTTCGTGAACTCAGGTGATGAGGCGGTAGCCCAGCTTCGCACCATCCTCGATGAGCTGCAGCCAGATCTGGTCATTACTTACGATGCCGATGGTGGCTATGGGCACCCGGACCACATTCGCGCACACGATATCACTGTCGCGGCGTGCGGAAATCGCTTTCCGACGCTGTGGGCGGTCACCGATCGTGAGGCAATGGCGGCGGGACTGGATGCCATTACCGTGGTGCCGGAGACCTGGCAGGCGTGCGATGTCGACGACTTCGCTACCGTGACCGGCCATTTCGAGGTTCAGCTGGATGATGCCGCTGTGGCTGCCAAGGTTGAGGCCATGCGCGCGCATGCGACACAAGTGTGGTTCGCCGATGGTTCCGTTAGCGAGATCAATCCTGATGCTGTCTATGGGCAGACCGACGGCTCTGGTCGTGCGCGAGCCGTCTGGGCGTTTTCCAATTTGCTGTGTCAGCCGGTGACACCGACTGAGGCATACCGTTTTGGTACGGCGACCGCTGCGTCCCTGGAAGAGCTGGGGGAGCTGGTGAATATCCAATTACCGCCAGAGCCGGTAGCGAGCGTCGACTCTGTACCGAGCGTGGATCTGGAAGCGGAGGGGAGTGCGGACGATGAGTAACCCTCAGCCTCACGAAAGCGAAGACTTGATTAACGCTGCTGGCGGAAAGTTGAAGAACGAGCGCTTGAGTATTGAAAAGCGCACATTCGGGGATGAGCGCTATTGGGGTGACCCGGAACGTTCGCAGCCACGCGAGAACTTCCATCAGGGGGAGGTCACAGTAGCGCTAGTCTGGCTGTCGCTGGCTGCGTTGGCAGCGTTGGTGATTGAAGTAGTTTTCCTCGGAGTGTGGATTACCATCGGCTCGGTTGCTATTCCGTTGCCGTGGACCATTCCGCTGGCCTATATTGCCAATCTGATTATCACCAACACAGCGTTGCTGTGGACACGCGATCGCTCCAAAGCTGCAATTCCGACTGTCATCTGGGTGCTGGGCTTTGCAGGCATTCTGCTGTGGGCAGTGCTGCCCTTCGGTGGGGACTTGGCAATGGGGCAGTGGTTGCGAACAGTGCTGCTGCTTGTTTGCGGTGTGCTGGGCGGTGCCTGGCCACTGCGCCATCTGCGGGCACTCTAGCGAAAACCGCAGCGGATACTGCAGGAGACGGTGAGGAATTGATACAGGGCAGGCCCGCATCAATGTGGCTCTTTCTGGAGCCAGTTGAAAACAACACCCACGTTGGGTGTAGACTCCAATCTGAATATACCGCTCTGTCTATTTTGCTCTGTTTCTCGTCGGAACGGCATAATCGACAGATAGCGAAAGCCTCATCCCATATCTTGTGAGAAAGGTTCTTAAACCTAAAACCATGACTTACATCATTGCCCAGCCATGTGTTGACGTCCTCGACCGTGCCTGTGTTGAAGAGTGCCCGGTTGACTGCATTTACGAGGGCAAGCGCATGCTCTACATTCATCCTGATGAGTGCGTGGACTGTGGCGCTTGTGAACCGGTCTGCCCAGTCGAGGCCATCTTCTACGAGGACGATGTTCCGGATGAGTGGGTTGAATTCATCGATGCGAATGTCGACTGGTTCGATGAGTTGGGTTCCCCGGGTGGTGCCGCCAAGCTCGGCCCCCAGGACTTCGATGTGCCATTCGTGGCAGCTCTGCCGCCGCAGGCAGAAGAATAAAACCACAGAGGATTAAACCTATTTCTTTTCCCGGGAAGGACTTCATCACCGCCCATGTCAGCTGCCCGTAAGCGCGTAACTCCCGGTTCTCTTTTGCCTCAGTTTCCGTGGGATTCTCTCACGCAGGCGAAAGCCACTGCGGCTGCGCATGAAGAGGGCATGGTCAATCTCTCGGTCGGCACACCGGTCGATGAAGTCGCTCCGATAATTCGGAAGGGCCTTACCGAAGGTGCTGCCGCACCGGGTTACCCTCAGACCGTCGGCACGCCTGAGCTACGTGCTGCGATTGTTGCAGCGATGGCGCGGCGCTACGGCGTGACGGGACTGGAGTCAGCGGTCAATGGCGGCAATGTGCTTCCGGTCATCGGCACCAAGGAAGCGATTGGCTGGCTTCCCTTCCTCCTCGGCGTAGGCGCGGGGCACACCGTCGTCATCCCCGAGCTGGCATATCCCACCTACGAGGTCGGCGTTCGCATCGCAGGCGCTGAGCTGCTGCGTGCGGACTCGCTGACGCAAATCGGCCCCGCCTCGCCGACGCTGATGTTCATCAATTCCCCGGGCAACCCCAACGGCAAGGTCCTCGGTGTTGAACACCTGCGCAAGGTGGTTGAGTGGGCGCGTGCTCGGGACGTCGTTGTCGCCTCTGACGAGTGCTACCTGGGGCTCGGTTGGACTGAACAGCCAGTCAGTATTCTCGACCCGCGAGTGTGCGACGGTGATTTCACCAACCTGCTGGCTATTCACTCGCTGTCCAAGACGTCGAACATGGCGTCGTACCGCACCGGCTGGTTCGCTGGCGACGCGGACCTCATCGCCGAGCTGGTTTCCGTGCGCCGTCACATGGGGCTGATGATGCCGGGACCCATCCAGCACGCCACGATCGCCGCGCTTAACGACGACTCCCACGAGGCCGAACAAAAGCAGCGATACTGTGACCGCCGTGAGATTCTGCATGATGCACTGGTAGCCGCAGGTTTTCGTATCGATGACTCCGAGGGCGGGCTCTATCTGTGGGCTACGCGCGGGGAAGACTGCTGGCAGACCGTTGATTGGCTGGCCGAACGCGGCATTTTGGTCGCGCCGGGTAGCTTCTACGGCCCCAAGGGTGCGCAGCACGTGCGGGTGGGGCTCACAGCAACGCTCAACGACATCGAAGTGGCGGCGGCGCGTATTCGCGGCTAGCCCCGGCCAGATGTGCTGGCCCGCGTAGGCCGAATGCTGCAAACGGTGCCGACATCGGCATAGACCAAATCATGAAAAAGGGAGTGTGCCGTGGGACGTGCCGCAGGCAATCGAGATGCGTGGTGGGGCCTTGAGAAGAACCGTCAGGCAGCGCAAGTCGATGCCGCCGCTCACGAGCGCGAGGAGTACATCCCCTTTGAGCCGGCAATCGTGGCCGACACCGATGAGTTTCTGGTCGTAGACAAGCCACCTTTTCTGCCGGCGACTCCCAATGGCCGCATCGTGGCCAATACCGTGCAGGAGCGACTGCGACGTAGTCTCGGGGAACCGGAGATAGTGGCCGTTCACCGCCTGGATCTTCTGACCAGTGGGCTGCTGTTGCTTTCCCGGAATCCGGCTACCCGTGCGCGCTACCAGCAGCTTTTCCAAAACCAGGAAATCACCAAAGAATACGAATGCCTCACCGTGATGCCCGATGATTGGCATGTGGGGGAAACCAGGGATGTCACGCTTCTGCTCGATCCCAACCCGGCGGGGCGCGGAGTAAAAGTCGTGGAGACCGACGATTTCGCTCGCGCTGCCGCGAAGAATCCCAAGTTCAAGCTCGCACGCACAACCGTGACCTTCCTAGGCCCGGTAGCGGCGGATATCAGCGATGTGCTGGCGAGCAGCCGTGGCGGTGGTGCGACCAGCGCCAGCATCCCGCTGCATGCGGTCGGCTGTGGTTGCGGGCATTGCGGCAGCCGCATGCAGGTGGGGCACTGGCGGCTACAGCCCCATACGGGCCGCACACATCAGCTGCGGGCGACGATGGACTGGCTAGGCTATCCCATTCTCGGTGAGGACGCTTATGGCCGAGAGGTTAGGACGCAGGAGCCGTCGGCAAGCGCGGGCAGCGCGCCAAAGTACACGTCGCAGTTGCGCCTGACGGCGACCGCACTGGCGTTCATCGACCCCGCCACTGGTGAGCGACGTGCCTACCGGAGCGCGCGGAATATTTCGGCCCCGGCAGACGTGCCGATCACCGTTAGTTAGCGTGTAGCTCGGCGCTGAGCTTCACCTTTTCGGCAGCCCACGGCACAACCTCGACTGCACCAGAGAGTGAATTGCGGCGGAAGAGCATATTCGATCCGCCCGAAAGCTCGCGGGCCTTGAGCGTCTTCTTCACGCCGTCCAGGGCAACGTGACACTTGGTGCCGGCGGTGATGTAGAGCCCGGCTTCCAGTACGCAGTCATCGCCGAGCGAGATGCCGAGTCCAGCGTTCGCACCGAGTAGGCATCGCTTGCCGACGGACACAACTTCCTTACCTCCGCCGGATAGTGTGCCCATGATGGACGCTCCACCGCCGATATCGGAGCCGTCGTCGACGATGACGCCCTGGGAGATACGGCCTTCCACCATGGAGTGTCCAAGCGTGCCTGCGTTGAAGTTGACGAAGCCCTCGTGCATGACTGTGGTGCCCTTTGCGAGGTGGGCTCCAAGGCGCACGCGGTCAGCGTCACCGATGCGGACTCCGGTGGGAGTGACGTAGTCGACCATGCGGGGGAATTTATCGATGGAGTAGACGGTGACAGGCCCGCGGCGTGACAGCTTGGCTCGGGTTACCTCGAAGCCTTCGACAGCACAGGGGCCAAAATTGGTCCACACCACATTGTTGAGCTTGCCGAAGATGCCGTCCAGGTTGATGCTGTTGGGCACAACCAGGCGGTGGGACAGCAGATGGAGGCGCAGGTAGGCATCGATGGTGTCGACTGGTGCGTCATCGAGTGAAGCGATGGTAGCTGTGACCAGACGGCGGGTGGTGCCACGGTCCGCATCGGCTACGGCCAGATCTGTGAGGTAGGTGAAATCTTCGGGCAGTGCGTCGGCGTCGATGGTTCCGGTCGTGGTGGAGGTTGCTGTGCCCTCCTCGATGAGCTTGGGGGCGGGGAACCAGACGTCGAGAACAGTATCGTTGTTAAAAGTGGCAATGCCGGTAGCTTGTGCTCCAAATTTCATGGAAAACAGGCTACCGGCATATCCCTATCTATGAAAAGTGTTCCGCAAATGTGTAGCAAGGAAATGTTCGGATAGGGGTAGCAGGGTGGTTAGGCCCTGCAGTCAGTTGCTAACGGCTAGTTGCTATCGCTGGACTCGAGAGCCTCGCGGGCCGCGGTGCGGCTCTTCTTAGTCAGTGCAGCGAGCACCGCGAGGAACGCAGTGACACACACAACGGCGATAACCTGCTGGCGAGCACCAGAATCGGTGAGCATGCCAACAGCGAGGCCCAGGATCAGGATGACCGCTACCCAGGACAGTGCCGGGTAGGCCCACATGCGAACGGAAAGCTCGTTGTTCGCCTCCATCTGCGGGCGCAGCTTAATCTCGGACAGGGCGATGACCAGCCAGATCACCAGCAAGCAGCCGCCGACAGCGTTCAGCAGGAAGACCAGGACACTCGAGCCGTCGAAGACAACCTGCAGGCCAACGGAGACGAAGGCGAAGACCATCGACATGATGACCGCACGGTTCGGAACTGCGCCCTCATTGGTGTGGGCGAAGAAGCGCGGTGCCTCACCGCGGGTGGACATCGAGTAGACCAGGCGAGAGGTTGCGTAAATCTGAGCGTTGAACGCGGACAGCAGCGCCAGAACGATAATGGCCTCCATGAAGCCAACGGCACCCGGAATGTTTGCCTGCTTCAGAACCTGGGTGAACGGCGACTCAGCTGCGGAGTCAGCGCCGTCAATCTGGGAGTACGGCAACAGCAGGATGATGACGGTCACGCAGCCCAGGTAGAACACAGAGATGCGGAAGATCACCGAGCGGACAGCAGCAGCGATGGAGCGTTGCGGATCTTCAGCCTCAGCAGCGGCGATTGTGACAATCTCGATACCGCCGAAGGCGAAGGCCACAGCCAACAGACCAGCGGCAATGCCGGACACTCCATTCGGGAGGAATCCGGACTCGGCAATATGCGTCGTACCGACGAAGCTGGTGCCTGGCAGCAGACCGAAGAAAAGAAGAACGCCAATGACCAGGAACGCGATAATCACCGCGACCTTGATGAACGCGAACCAGAACTCGAACTCGCCGAAACCGCGCACATTCGCCAAATTCACTACAGCGAAGAAGACAACACAGATCAGGCCTGGAATCCAGCCCGGAATACCGAACCACGCACCCATGATGGCACCGGCGCCGGTGATCTCAGCACCGAGCACCATGATGAGCATGAACCAGTAGAGCCAGCCGAGGACAAAGCCAGCCGAGGAACCAAAGGCCATCTCGGCATAGGTGGAGAAGCTACCCGGTGTCGGGCGGGCAGCGGCCATCTCGCCGAGCATCTGCATGACGAGGACGACAATGAAGCCAGCGATGACATAGGAAACTAGAACACCCGGGCCAGCTGCCTTAATGCCGACGCCCGTACCAAGGAAAAGACCGGCACCGATTGCGGAGCCAAGACCCATCATGGTCAGGTGTCGAACCTGCAGCCCCTTGCCCAGCTGAGCTGTCTCGCCGGAGGTGGAGGTAATTTGCGATTCGGTCATGTCGCAAACATTACCTCGCTGATAACAGGGGCAATAACCGTATTACGGGTTTACCCCCATTCACCGTTTCGGGGCCAATTAATGTGTCTTCAAGAGCACCGAAAGTAGGTTATCCGGCCAGCTCATCCGGCACGTCGGCAAGCTGAGTGAAAGCAGCGGCACCTTCGTCATTGCCCGGGCGTTCCGTGCGGCGGACGCACACCGCCGAGTGGTCCGGGTGATGGTAGAAGTGCATGTTGTCGCGGCCCGAAATTTCCCATGCCTGAATACGGCGGTTCTCCGCGGGGACATCGATGGGCGTATCGGGGGCAATGAGGATGCTTCGGTCAATAATGCAGTCATTACCGAGGCTGACGCCGACGGTGCCGGCCGCGATATCGATGTGGCAGCGCTCGCCAACCGTGAGCGGCTTACGCTGACCGGAATCGTCATGAGCGGCAATGATGGAGGCCGACAGTCCCACCTTCGTGTGCGCGCCAATGACGACACCGGAGGATAGACGTCCCTCAATCTTGCATGGGCCCAGAGTGCCCGAGTTCAGCGAGACAAATCCCTCGCGCAGTACGGACGTACCCGGTGCCAAGTAAGCGCCCAACCGCACGCGCTCGGCCTCTGCAATGCGCACACCGGCGGGCAGCACATAATCGACCATGCGCGGCATGCGGTCGATGGCGTAGACGTGAATCAGACCGCGGACGCGCAAGTGGGTGCGCAGTTGCTCGAAGTTGTCCGGCAGACATGGCCCCTTGTTGGTCCACGCCACCACATGGAGTAGCTCGTAGAGCCCCTTGGTGTTTAGCTGGTGCGGCTTGACCAGGCGGTGGGAGAGCAAATGCAGGCGCAGGTAGGCATCGTGCGGGTCGACAGCAGGCTTGGACAAATCCTCAATGGACGTGCGCACTGCCACCTGCTCCACGCGGCGATCCTCGTCCAAAATCACCTGACGAAGCAACTGTGGGGTCAGATCAGCGGCGCCGAGCCGGTGAGTGCTCGATTCTACGACCTCATCGCTTAACTGAGGTGCGGGAAACCAAGTATCGAGAACTGTACCGTCCATTGCGATATTGGCGATTCCCGTAGCGACAGCACCAGATGTAATCATGATTCTTAATATTAGTATCTCTTTAAGGAATCTTCGCGGAAGGATGAACTATGCCCCTAGCTGGCCTTGAAAGCACACAGAAAATGAAGCAGTGGTTCTTAGTGAGCCTCATCATTGCTGTTAGTGTGCTCGGACTCGGCTTCGTCCTGTCCCTGCCGGTGGTCTTCTATGTCGGATTCGCACTGCTGAGTGCTTGGATTCTCGCCGTAGCCAGCTTCTTTGGTTTCGTTTTGCCGCCGCGAGCAATGCCAATTGGCGCAGTCGGTGTGGCTATCGCCGCAGTGGTTGCGCTCATTGCGCCGAACCGTCTTGTGCTGGTTATCGCAGTTGCCATCGCGGTGGGGCTCGGCGGTGGCATGATTGCCCGCCTTTTGCTGGAGCGCAAGAACCGCGATCAGCAGGCACGCATCGATGCCCTGCCGATGTGGGAGCGCGATGAGCTGGGCGATGTCGCCGAAACGCTTCGTCCTGCTTATCGACGAGACATCGATCCCACCCCAGTGCAGCTGCCACATGCAACGGCCAAGATTGTCGCGGCCGTCTGTAAGCCGCTGGCCGGTTCTACGGTGATTGTCAGCACGAATGAGCTGCGTCCGGTAATTGCGGTCTATGGCTCCCGTGTAGCTGTGGTCTATGGTCCCGGCGCGGGCGTTGTCGAGGAGGATGGCGGAAACGGAGAGGCGACCGATTCTGCAGGGGAGGAGCGGGCGCTGGGGTCGTCGGCAAGCGAAACTCCGGAGGCAATCATTGCCCAAACTCTCCCGGAAGGAGCGAAAACCCTGGTCTTTGAGGTGGCTGATGGGCTCAAGCGCCCGGCGGAGGGGAGAATTGGTGTGACCTCCGCCGAACCGCATGAGCTGGCGCTGTTCCTCGGCGGTGGCGCGCCTGCCAATGGAGATGCGATCAATGGTCGTGCGGCGCATATTCATCACAAAATTCTGGTTTCGCTGGCGCACAATGGTTTGTACGCTTAATTGATGTGAAATCGAAGTTAAATCTGCTCCAAGATCCTGTAGACCTCACGGCGGCACTGGTGGACATCGAATCGGTGTCCCACAATGAGACCGCGATTGCGGATGCCGTCGAGGCGGCATTGCGTGAGGTCGCGCAGGCAGATGAGTCGATTGAGGTCCTGCGCATTGACAACAACGTGATTGCGCGGACCCATCGGGGGTTGCCGCAGCGCGTGATTTTGGCAGGACACCTGGATACGGTGCCGACTGCGGACAATGTGCCCTCGACGCGTGGGGTAGACGCGCAGGGGCGAGACACACTCTTTGGGTGCGGAACTGTGGATATGAAAAGCGGTGACGCAGTCTACCTGCATGCTTTTGCGACGCTGGCGGCAAGCCAGGAGTTGCAGCGCGACCTGACACTCATCATGTACGAATGCGAAGAAATCGCCGCGGAGTTCAACGGGTTGCGGCACTTGAGTGAGTCGCATCCGGAGCTTTTGGCTGGCGATGTCGCTCTGCTGGGCGAGCCCAGCGGCAATGTCATCGAAGCCGGCTGCCAGGGCTCTATTCGCCTGCGTCTGACCGCGCACGGCACACGTGCACACTCGGCTCGGGCATGGCTCGGCGACAATGCCGTGCACAAGTTAGCACCGGTGCTGTCACGCATTGCCGCCTATGAACCGCAGACTGTGGATATCGACGGTTTGGCCTACCGCGAAGGGCTCAACGTCGTCTGGCTGGAGGCCGGGGTTGCCACCAACACGCTTCCCGACGAGGCGGTGCTGCGAGTCAACTTCCGATTCGCGCCCAACCGCAGCGCCGATGAGGCCATGGCACACTTCCGCGAGGTGCTGGGACTCGACGAGTTTGCGGCCGAGGACCTCACCGTCGATGTCGAGGATGCGAGCCCTGGGGCACTGCCGGGACTGCATGCGGCTGCTGCGAAGGAGTTGGTTGCGGTCGCAGGCGACGTCGTAAAGCCCAAGTTTGGGTGGACCGATGTGGCGCGTTTTTCGGAGCTCGGCATTCCTGCGGTGAACTTTGGCCCTGGTGACCCAGCGTACTGCCACAAGAAGGACGAGCAGATTCCGGTCGAGTGCATTACGGCACTGTGGGAGGACCTGCGGCGGTACTTGACCACCGCGCCGGTGGCTGAGTGAGCCTAGAGTCACACCCTGCCCTCGCTGAGCGGGTGCGCGTATGTCATTGCTGGCATACATTGTGAGGTTATGAAACCTGTACGTACTCCGTCCCCAGCTAAGCGCCGCGCACTCCGCGGCCCAATCGCAATCCGACAGGCGGGCGAACCGCAGGCGTCTACGACCGACCGCAGGCTGTTGTCACACAATCCGAACACGGACTGGCTGCACAACGACACCTGGCGTGTGCTGCGCATTCAATCGGAATTCGTTGACGGCTTTGGTGCGTTGGCGGAGATTCCGCCGGCGGTGACGGTGTATGGTTCGGCTCGTTTGCCAGAGGACAGCCCGTACTACCAGTGGGGCTTCGACCTGGGCAAAGCACTGGCGGAGGCGGGTTACGCGACCATCACTGGTGGCGGCCCGGGCATCATGGAAGCCGCCAACCGCGGCTGTTACGACGCCGACGGCCTTTCCATTGGGCTGGGCATTGAGCTGCCGCACGAGCAGCACTTGAATGACTGGGTCGACCTGGGCATGAACTTCCGCTACTTCTTCGTTCGCAAGACCATGTTCCTGAAGTACTCGCAGGCGTTTATCTGTCTGCCGGGTGGATTCGGCACGCTCGATGAACTCTTTGAGTCACTAGTGATGGTGCAGACCGAGAAGGTGGAAAATCACCCAATCGTGCTGCTGGGCACTGAGTTCTGGTCGGGGCTGGTCGATTGGATGCGCGAGAAACTGGTGGCCATGGAGCTGATTTCTCCGACTGATATGGACCTTTTCCTGGTCACCGACTCCATTGAAGAAGCGGTCGAGTACATCGAGGCCGCGCACGAAAAGTTGATGGAAGAGTGCGAGCCGACCTCTGACGTTCCCGAAAAGCTCCGCCGAGTCCGTCGCTTCAGCGAGAGGTAAGACGCTGTGCGGAGTTTTTATCAGGACTCCGCGGTGCCGACGGTGATGGCCATCGTCAATCGCACCCCGGATTCCTTCTATGACCGTGGCGCAACGGCTGCGGAGGAGGCCGCGCTTGCTCGCGTCGACGAAGTTGTAGCTACCGGCGCAGGCATTGTCGATATTGGCGGCGTCAAGGCTGGTATCGGTGCGGAAGTAACTGTTGCCGAGGAGATTGAGCGCGTGGTGCCGACCATCGCGAAGGTCCGCGAGCGCTATCCTGACCTGCACATCAGCGTCGACACCTGGCGCGCCGAAGTCGGGGAGGCCGCCATCAAAGCTGGCGCCAACCTCATCAACGACACTTGGGCAGGCCATGACCCGGAGCTGCTGGAAGTCGCTGGCGCCCACGGGATGGGTTACGTCTGCTCACACACCGGTGGAGCACTGCCACGCACCAATCCGGTTCGCGTGCGTTACGACGACGTCGTGGACGATGTCATCTCAGAAACGGGCAAGCTCGCCCAGAGGGCAGTGGACGCTGGCGTGCCGGAGGACCGCATCCTCATCGATCCCACCCACGACTTCGGCAAGAACACCTACCACGGCCTCGAACTTCTGCGGCGCTGCAATGAGCTCGTGGCTACAGGATGGCCGGTGCTCATGGCGCTGTCGAATAAGGACTTCGTCGGTGAGACTTTGGACCGCCCGGTCGAGCAGCGTGTGCCCGGCACCTTGGCTGCGACCGCCCATGCGGCAGCTGCCGGCGTTGCGGTGTTCCGTTCGCATCAGGTGTCCGAAACCCTTGATGTTTGCCGTATGACTCTGGCTATTTCCGGTGATTTTGCGCCACTGCATCCGGTGCGTGGGCTGGTGTAAGGGGCGTAGTTTGAGGCGCTTCACCCATGCCGCTGCGTGAAACAAAGGACTATGATGAAGAGAAGTAGTCGAAAATGCCGACAGGGATTCTAAACCGGGATCTTGAGCCGGGGTCGTAGACCGAGGTCTTGAACCGGGATTGTCAATCTCCTGGCTACCACAGCCGAGCTGGGGTGGCTGGTCGTCTCCTGCATCGACATTGTCTTAGAACGAAGGAGTTCACATGGCAGCAATGAAGCCGCGTACCGGTGATGGTCCGCTGGAGGCAGTTAAAGAGGGCAAGAAGATTGTAATGCGCGTCCCCGCAGATGGTGGTGGGCGCCTGGTGGTGGAACTGTCCCCGGAGGAAGCCAAGGAGCTCGGTGCAGAGCTTGTAGCAGTAGTGGAGTAGCAGAGTAGTGGGGTATCGGGTAGAGGCCGGGTAGAGGCGAGCCTGTCCGGTTTTGACCCAGCGGCGACCTACACAGGTGGTGTAGGTCGCCTTTTCTTCTTCAGGTGATAACGGCTCGAATGGAGGGGTTATGAACAAAAAGTACGGGCTGCAAATGTGAAACTGTGGGAGTTTATGACACTTTCAAGCCAGTTTTCGGGCAATTTTTGTCATAAACGTAGTCAGTAACTCGCATTGGAGTTACTTGGCTGAGCTCGTCACGGGCTAAGATAGTGAAAATTATTTTTCTAGCTCAGTTTGAGGAGTGACCGACGTGCTAGCTGACATCATTGATGTGCTTGCTGACCCCATCGATGGCACTGATTTGAAGTTTGGTGATGCCGAACGAATGACTCTGAAGTCCGAATCCGGACATAGCTATGATGTCGCCCGCCAGGGTTACGTTACGCTCGCCGGTGGGGCTGGTCTGCGCTACACCGGCGATGACGCCAAGATGATTACCGCCCGCGAGGAGTTCCTCTCTGGTGGCCACTATGCTCCATTCGTTGAGGCAGTTACAGGCAACGTCCAGGATGTGCTTGACGACGCCAACGTGTCCGAGGCCGCCAGGCCAGTCATCTGCGAAGTCGGTGCGGGCACTGGTTACTACCTCGCACACACGCTGGACAGCATTCCCAATTCCCGTGGTGTAGGCATTGATGTGTCTGTGCCGGCCGCCAAGCACCTGGCCAAGAGTCATCCGCGACTCGGTGCGGTTGTGGCCGATGCGTGGGCGCGTTTGCCGCTGCGTGATGGTTCCATCGATGCGCTTACGGTTGTCTTCGCACCTCGCAACGCGGAGGAGTTCGCTCGCGTGCTCAAGCCGGGCGGCCAGGTTGTGGTTCTGACGGCCACTACTGGTCATCTGGGCGAGCTTCGTGAGCCACTGGGCATCATCGATGTCGAGCGCGGCAAGGTCGAGCGCATGATTTCCCAGGCCGAGGGGCACCTCGTGCCTGTTGGCGACCCGGAGCTGGTGGAGTTCGGTATGAACCTCAACCAGAGTGCAATCGCCGCGCAGATCGGTATGAGCCCGTCGGCACGCCATATTCACCCGGAGGTGCTGCAGGAACGCATTGCAGCGCTACCTGCAGAGATGTACGTCACCGCCCGTGCCTACGTCACCCGTCTGGGGCGCCCGGGCGACTAGCGCCTACTCCTTGACCTCGGTTTTGTGAATCTGTTCATCCAGGTCTTCCGGATCCAGGTCAGCATCCGAGAATTCCGCCGTTAGCGGAAGGCGAAGCTGCAGGTCAGTGCCCGGGCACAGTTCGATAGTGCCCGAGCGCAGCTTAAAGTCCAGCACATGCCCGCCGCCGGTGCCGCCTTCCGCAAGGAAGTGCACGTGACAGCCGGGCACCGAAATTCCCTTCTCGTACACCGGCGTGCGGAAGCCCGCAATCGTGCCCCGCAGGTTCTCGAAATCAACCGACGCGTCTTCTTCCGTCGCATCAACCATCTTCTGATACGGCTTTTCCTGCTTTACGACGGTTCGAGTCTTCACCCACTCAAATTCGCCGGTAATCCGCAGTGCGTACATAAAGTTTTGGCTCGGCACCAGGGAATCGATGATGGGGCTAATTTCCTTGCGAGTCAGGTTTTCCGGCGCATCCATCACCGTGTGGGGAACGAAGTTGGTGACCACCGTGTAGGGGCTGCGCTGATCCATGGTGGCCCGGGTCGCGGAGCCGTCGTGACGCACCTGCCAGCAGACACCGTCGAGGATTACCATTTCGCCATCGAGACCGTCGAAGGTGCCGATGCCGAAGTTTCCATGACCAAGGATTTCGCCAATGGTCATCTCGCCGTCGTAGATGCCATCGAGCAGTGCGGACATCAGTGAGTTTTGGAAAATTGTGTGTCGGACCGTTGGAAAATTCTCGTGAGTGGTCATGGAAGCCATTATATTCCCGATATTTGTAGCCCAAGCTGAGGTGGGTTTTCGGTCCGATGGTGTGGGAGGACCCTGCGGCACGAAAAACGCCCTGCGGAAGAATCCACAGGGCGTTATTTGGTGAATCGAGCGGTTGGTTCTACTTCGGCTGGATGGTGACTGACACGTGGTCAGCAGTGGAGACGATATGAACCGTCTGGCCATCGGCAGCGACAGTGGCGTGGCCACCCTCGACATTCACTGTGAACCCATTCGGGAAGTTGATTGAGGGCACAACGAGCTCGCTGGTGGAACCAGGTGCGAAAACTCCGGTGCCGTCGACGCGGCTATTGTTCCAGCTGGCCTTGTAGACACGGGTGTCGCGGTTCCAGTCAGTAGCCTGCGGGGTGCCTGCGACCGCTCGCAGGTGTGGAGCGGCGAGAATGGTCATCTTGTCGCGGTTGAAGGCATCGGCACCTACAGGTCCTGGAACCTTCGGGTCGAAGACCATGCCCTGTTCCTTCTGATTCTGCGTCGTCGGGTCGTCGCATCCACAGTAGGACCAGTACTGCCAGCCGACCATGTGGCGCCGGGCAAGCGAAATTACGCCATTGAGGGTATCGGCATCGTCGGTGGCGCCGAACTCGGAAAGCAGTGTGGCCGAGCCGTTACCGGATGAGACGATTTCCGCATTGTCGAAGGTACGACCATCGAAGAAATCACAGCCCGTGTAGGTGTTGAACAGGGCATTCGTGGTGCAGTAGACATGCCAGCTGAGAGCCGTACCAGCGGTTTCAGGAACCTCCGGGGCTGCCGGATTCGTGTTCAATCCGGTGTTCCACATGGAGTAGGGCTCGTAGTGGACAATAGCGTCCGGGTCCTTGTTGACAATCTGATTGGCAGCCTTCTGGTGCAGTTCATCGAGCTTTTCCTTAGCCGGGCCGCAGTCGCCGAGAGCCAGATAGCACAGTGGGTATGCCGAGCCTGGCCACGGTTCATTAATGATGTCGTAGCCCATCAGTCCCGGCATGTCGCCAAGGCGTTTGGCGACATGGCCCCACATGGCTGCGTAACGCTCCTGCAACCCAACACCGCCCGGCCCTTCGCGGTTATTCAGGAAGTTGTCGTATGCCCTAATGAGGCCGATATTGAGGGCCTGGTTAGCGGGGAAGCCAACCTTCAAGAGGCTGGGAACGCCGTCGTCAATGACAGCCCAATCCGGGGCAAATTCGCCTTCGAACTTCTCGTTGTACATGTCCTGGTGGGCATCGACCAAGACCGCGATTCCACGCTCAGTGAGCATGGAGATAGTGCGGGCAATGGAATCCAGGTATTTGTCGTTGTACTTGCCGGGCTTTGGCTCTACTGCTTTCCAGATAATGCCGACTCGCATGGAGTCGAAGCCCTGCTGCACGAGCCAGTCAGCATCGTCCTCGTTAAAGCCTCCGGCCTCTGGGGTGTAAGGATCGTGCTTGTAGACGATGTTCGACCCCTGAGTGAGGAAAGCACGGCCATCACCGTCGGTAAACCAGCGACCGGACTGTCCAAGGGGACCACGCTCGGTGATGGTAGCGGTACTAGGGGATGGGGCTACTTCTGTAGCGAGCGCCTGATGCGGTAGTGCACCCGCTAGCGCTATGGCAATGGCGGCACCAACTGCTGCCACCTTCTTAGTGAATCTCATACTCAGGATGCTATTGACCAGTAATGATAAATTCAGCCAAAACTCAAATTAGGTTTAGAAAAGTGGGCAAGGGCATAAGTAAATGTCCTGAACGGGGTTAGTAAAAAGGCTAAGAAAGGCCCACCGCTTCCTTCTCGGAAGCGATGGGCCTTATGAGGAGACTCCGTCCACCGCGCATCCGTGGCGTCTCGCAGACAGCCAGCTACATCAAAGACTTATAAACCTCAACGGTCTGCTGAGCGATGTTCTCCCAGCTAAACACATCTTCAGCACGCTTCTTACCCGCCTGGCCAATCTTGGTAGCGCGGTCGCGGTCGGCGACCATGTTGTTAACCGCGGCAGCGATGCCTCGTTCGAAGCCCTCCGGATCGGACTCGTCGTAGTGAACCAGAGTGCCGGTTTCACCATCGACGACAACCTCCGGAATACCGCCGACATCAGAGGCGACAACGGCGGTGCCACAGGCCATAGCCTCGAGGTTAACGATGCCCAGCGGCTCGTAGATGGACGGGCAGACGAAGGAATCCGCGGCCGTCAGAATCTCCTGGATCTTCTCCTTCGGCAGCATGTCCTGCACCCAGAAAATGCCATCGCGCTTCTCCTGGAGGTCATGGACGAGCTGCTCAGTCTCCTTCGCGATTTCCGGGGTGTCCGGAGCGCCGGCGCACAGAACGAGCTGCACACCGTCGTCGAAAAGCGATGCGGCCTTGACCAAATGAGCGACACCCTTCTGACGGGTGATGCGGCCGACGAACGCGACCATCGGGCGAGACGGGTCAACGCCGAGCTCCTCCAGGACAGACCAGCCGTTCTGTTCCTTGGACTCTTCCCACGTCGGGCGCGGGTACCACAGCTCGGTGTCGATACCGTTCAGGACAACGTGAACCTTGTCGGGGGAGATACGCGGGTAGGCGTCCAGGATGGCGTCCTTCATGCGCGCGGAAACAGCAATGACAGCGTCTGCGTACTCCATAGCATTGCGCTCGGACCAGCTGGAAACGTCGTAACCGCCGCCGAGCTGCTCGCGCTTCCACGGGCGGTGCGGCTCCAGTGAGTGCGCGGTGGCCACATGCGGAATGCCCTTGAGTAGACCGGTGAGGTGACCGCCCAGGCCTGAGTACCAGGTGTGAGAGTGGACGACATCAATGTCGGTTGCCGCGGCGGCATTGGCCATGCGCAACCCCGTGGACAGCGTCTTAATCGAGGCGTTGGCATCCTTCAGCTCCGGGTCAACGCCGTGGACATATACATCCGCCTCATCGCGAGGAGCACCCATGCAGTGCACATCGACGTCAACGCCGTCGAGGCCGCGCATGAAACGAGTCAGTTCAGTTACGTGAACACCTGCTCCGCCGTAAATCTCCGGAGGGTATTCCTTGGTCATCATGGCAACACGCATAGTTCCAGCGTAACCAGATTTGACAATTTCCGTTGCTTGATATGACTGGGTGTGGGTAGCGGGGAGGGGAGACTGGCAGCGAGGAACGTAAATCGCATATAGGTTGGTTGGTGTGAGGAGTCAACCACATGTTTTGTCCATTGTCCTTGCCGGTGGCGAAGGCAAGCGTCTCTTCCCGCTGACGGAAGACCGCGCTAAGCCCGCCGTGCCTTTCGGCGGTAGCTATCGGCTTATCGACTTCGTGCTGTCGAACCTGGTCAACGCAGGTTTCTTGAAGATCTGTGTGCTGACCCAGTACAAGTCCCACTCGCTCGACCGTCACATTTCGCAGGCGTGGCAGTTGTCCGGCATCACCGGCCAGTACGTCACCCCGGTGCCGGCTCAGCAGCGTCTGGGCAAGCGCTGGTTCACCGGTTCGGCGGACGCGATTCTGCAGTCGCTGAACTTGGTTTACGACGAGGATCCGGAGTACGTCATCGTCTTCGGTGCCGACCACGTCTATCGCATGGATCCGCAGCAGATGCTGGAGGCCCACATCGAGTCTGGCGCTGGCGTGACGGTCGCTGGTATCCGCGTCCCGCGTTCTGAGGCCAGCGCATTCGGTGTCATCGATGCCGATGACAACAACCGAATCACCGAGTTCCTGGAGAAGCCGGCTGATCCGCCCGGCACCCCGGATGATCCGAACTCGACGTTCGCGTCGATGGGTAACTACATCTTCACTACCTCCGCGCTTATCGACGCTATTAAGCGTGACTCGGAAGATGAAAACTCCGACCATGACATGGGCGGAAACATCATTCCGATGCTGGTAGAGGAGGGCGAAGCTTTCGTCTGGGACTTCAAGGACAGCTACGTTCCGGGTGAGACCGAACGTGACAAGGGCTACTGGCGTGATGTCGGTACCATCGATGCCTTCTACGAGGCCAACATGGACCTGATTTCCGTCCACCCGGTGTTTAACCTCTACAACAAGAAGTGGCCAATCCACACCTTCTCGGAGGAGAACCTGCCTCCGGCCAAGTTCGTCCAGGGCGGTATTGCTCAGGCTTCGATGGTCGGTGCTGGTTCGATTGTCTCCGGTGGTACGGTCCGCAACTCGGTGATTAGTACCAACGTTGTGGTCGAGGATGGCGCGACGGTGGAGGGCTCGGTTCTCTTCCCAGGCGTTCGCGTCGGCCGCGGAGCAGTGGTTCGCCACGCGATTTTGGACAAGAACGTTGTAGTTTCCGACGGCGCCATTATCGGTGTCGATCCGGAGAAGGACGCAGAGCGCTTCAAGGTCAGCGCTGGTGGCGTTGTGGCCGTTGGTAAGAACCAGGTTATCTAGACTGTCTGAGTCCGACCGGCTGAAAAGGCACGTACCGTGGGGTACGTGCCTTTTTTCTTCTAACCCTTTTTGCTACCTAGGTGCTACCTAGCCCCAAAACTGGCAGCCCCAAAAATTATGGGCTGCACGTGTGGCTACGGGCTTCGCATGTGAATACGGGCATGGGCTGCAAATGTGAAACTGTGTGAGTTTATGACACTTTCAAGCCATTTTTCGGGCCATTTTTGTCATAAACGCAGTCAGTAAGTCGCAGTGGCCCACCGCTGCCGCTAGCCGGCCGGCCAACAGTAGAAAACTACTTCTTCACCAGCACAGTGGTGCCAGCTGCTAGAGGTAGGCGCATCACGTAAGCGTCGTCAAGCTGGAGCATATATTCGTCGGCTTCACGGGCAGCGACGGTGTCACGGTCAGTGCGTGACGAGTCAGCGACAGTGCCGTCGAGGAGCGCGCCGGTCAGGACGAGCGCGCCACCGGAGCGAAGCAGCGGCCAGGCCTTTTCCTGGGCGGCGCGGAGGATCGCCGGGGCGACGTCCAAGTAGACCAAGTCGTAGGAGTCGGCGGCCAGTCGATCCATGACCTCCAGTGGCTGCGAGGGCAGGAAGCGCTGTCGGTTGGGGCGGATGCCTGCGGCTCGGAAAGCGGACTTCGCCAGAGACTGGTGCTCGAGCTCCGGGTCGATGCAGGTGAGAACGCCGTCATCGCCGAGACCCGCGGCCAGGTGCAAACCGACGACGCCTGCCGCAGGCGATGCGATGACAGCGGCAGGGTGACCGTCGCGGCGGGCACTGGTCAGAGCCATGAGCGAGGTCAAAGCGGCGCCGGTCATCGTATCGGGGACGGCAACTCCGTATTCGCGAGCGCTCACTCGGGCGCTTTCAAGGGCCTCGGAGACTACGGTCGTGTTGTTGACGTGCTGTGCAATAGCGTCACGTGCGGATAGCGGGGTAGCAGAAGAACTCGTTTCGGACACGCTTTATAGCGTAGGAAAAAACTTCGGGCAGGGTAGCGGGGCGCGCCGGTCAGTGCCGGACTAGGTGGGTAAACAAGCCTCAAACTTGTCTGGACTCTCAAACTATTTTCAGGGTAAGGTCACTACAAACCTAAGGTTGGTAAGGAACACTGAACTTCATGCCCGAACGAGTCAAGTCCGAACGAGTCAGCGCAGGCGCCAGCCGCGAGGACGCCGCGTCCGCTGACGTAACTGAGCAACTGTCCGGCACCGCGGCTTTTGACGCAGGTGTGGGGGAGATGCCGTCGTGGTCGGAGCTGGTTCAGGCCCACGCGGATAGTGTTTATGGGCTCGCATATCGGTTGACTGGTAACCAGCAGGACGCGGAAGACCTGACGCAGGAGACATTCATGCGTGTGTTCCGCTCGCTGAAGTCATACCGTCCCGGCACTTTTGAAGGCTGGCTGCATCGGATTACCACTAACCTGTTTTTGGATATGGTCCGGCATCGGCAGGTCATCCGGATGGAGGCGTTGCCGGAGAACTACGACCGTGTCCCGGGTACGCTGAAGACCCCGGAGCAGGCCGTCGATGACGCGATGCTCGACCCGGATTTGGAAATCGCGCTGGCTGAGCTGCAGCCGGACTATCGCGCGGTGGTTGTCCTCTGTGATGTGGTGGGGCTGACCTACGAGGAAATTGCCAGCACCCTTGGGCTCAAGATGGGCACTGTGCGTTCGCGTATTCACCGGGCACGTTCCAGCTTGCGGGCGACGTTGGAGCGCCTGGAGAAGGAACGACAGGAGCTGCCGGAGTCGGTCACCGCAGGCTAGATTTCCCGCACTCAATCCGCGGGAGCGGCTATTGTGGGGCTAGTTAAATAGGTGCGATTTCTGGAGGTGCTGCAGTCTGTGATTCAGCAGGGCGATGACAAGCGTTTTTTGTCAACGGAGCATCTCGGCACCGAGGCAATTGCCGCTTTTGTTGACGGCGAGTTGTCGGTCGTAGCTGAGCGTCGTGCGCAGGCGCACCTGATGGCATGCCCGGAATGTCGCCGGGAGGTCGCGAAGCAGCGGCAGGCGGCCAAGCGTCTGCGTGATAGCGCGCCCTTGCACATTCCAGCTGAGCTGCGCGCTCGTATTGCTGATTTCGCAGGCAGTTGCGAGGACTCAGAGCCCCATCGGTCGGCGCGGCATCTCGCGCACCGTCCGCCGGAGTCGCTGAGTGCCGCGTTGGAGCAGATTGTTCGCGGTTTTCGTAAAGGTGGTAGTCACTAGTGGGCAAACATCGCTCTTTCGATGATTCCGCGTTTGCCCCGGACTCCGATTGTGCCGCCGCAACTGGCGGGTTACAGCGTGCTCCAGGGCAGAAGCTTGACGACGACACCAGTGCCACCGCCCAAGAGTATTCGCCGTGGCAGGATTCGTCGTCACGCATGACGACGGGGCGTCCAGCCCGCAAACCCGAAGCGAAAAAGAAGCCTCGCCCGAAGACGGCTCCCCGCGTCAGCGCGCGGGAAGTGATTTTTGGCCGCGAGGTGCCGTGGCGTGTGATCGCGGCGTCGTCGGCCGTGGTGCTGCTCATTGGCGGTGTTGGCGGCTTTGTTGGCGGTTGGGCTGGCAAGACTTTCCGCTCGGACTACCAGCGTGTGGAGCTGCAGCAGATCGAGGGGCGGCCGGGCAACGGTGATTTGACTGAAATCGGCAAGGTGGCGGAGGCTCTTCGTCCCGCGGTGGTGTCGATTGCGGTCAGTGCCGGTGAGGTCTCGGGCGTGGGCTCGGGGTTTGTCATTGATGGTGACGGTCATATTTTGACGAATAACCACGTCGTTTCGGCGGTGGCGGACCGGCAGGATATGCAGGTCTCCGTAACGTTTTGGGACGGCGGCAAGCTGAAGGAAGTGCCGGCCAAGATTATTGGCCGCGACCCGAAGACCGACCTCGCCGTAATTAAGGTCGAAGATGTTGCGGGGCTGACCGTGGCGCAGCTTGGTGATTCCAACGCGGTTGCGGTCGGTGACACCGTGATTGCGATGGGCTCGCCGCAGGGGCTCGGCGGCACGGTGACCTCGGGAATTGTCTCCGCGCTTAATCGGCCGGTGCGCCTGGCCGCTGAAGGGACTGACACGGACGGCTACGCCGATGCGATTCAGACCGATGCCTCCATCAACCCGGGTAACTCCGGTGGTCCGCTGGTGGATATCCGCGGTGCCATTATCGGTATTAATACGGTGATTTTCAGTAGCTCGGGTGGCTCACAGGGGTTGGGCTTTGCGATTCCAATCAATTCAGCCGTTGCCATCGCTGAGCAGCTCATTGCCGGTGAGCAGCCGGTTCATCCTGGGATTGGCGTGACAGTGCGCACGGTTTCCAATGGCGCACTGACTGGTGCCGAGATTGCCAGCATCCTGCCGGGAGGTGTTGCCGACCGGGAAGGCCTGCAGGAAGGCGACGTGATTACGGCTGTGGGAGACCGCGCGGTATCGTCCGCAGATGAGCTCACGGTGGCGCTGTGGACTGTTGGCGCTGGTAATGAGGCGGTATTGAAGATCGTTCGTCACGGAGCCGAGCTGGAGGCGAAGATCACGCCGGAGTAGGGGGCGCTGGTTTCGGCCGGTTTCGGCTGGTTTCTGCGGACTTAGCAGATTTGGTGGATTTGGCCACGCAATGCTGCATGCGAGGTGCACTGTAACTAAGGTGGTATAACGTGTTTTCTAATGTTGGCTGGGGCGAGATTCTTGTCCTCTTTATCCTCGGACTAATTCTCATCGGACCTGAGCGGTTGCCGAAGGTAATTGAGGACGTCCGCGCATTGCTTCTGGCTGCGCGCACCGCAATCAATGACGCACGCGATAACCTCTCGGACGAGTTCGGTGAAGACTTCGATGATCTTCGCAAGCCGCTGCAGGAGCTCAACGATCTCCGTCGTCTCAACCCGAAGACCGCCATCACCAGGACGCTTTTCGACGGCGATGACACCTACCTGGACATGCTCTCCGGTAAGCCCGCAGCGGGTGGTGGCGGAACTGGTGCAGCCGGAGCTGCAGGAGCGGCAGGAGCGGCCGGGCCTGCGGGTCAGCAGTACCAGCAGTCCAATACGAACCAGCCAGTGCAGCCGGCTCCGTCGCAGCAGCCGCTCCCGCAGTCGGCTCAGCAGCCAGCCCAGCAGCCGGGAACGTGGCAGGATCCAGTTGCCCAGGCCCGCCAACAGCAAGCGCAACAAACACCACAGCAGCCGCAACAACCTCAGCAGCCCCGTGGGGTGCAGGCCTGGGTTGACGACGACAACCTATAGAGGTTGCAAACCGTTCCCGACCGCAAGTTACTGACTAGGTTTATGACACTTTGAGCACAAATTTTGTCACGAAACTGTCATAAACCTAGTCAGTAAGTGCACGCAGCCACTTTGATGGATGCACCGCCGAAAACACCCACAACACATACGCCCCAGACACCGCAGCCGCAAAAGCAGACGCCCCCTTCCCGGCACCGAAAATACCGGGGAGGGGGCGTCGCTGTGATCGTCGTAAAGCGAAGGCCTACTTCGGAGTCACGCCCAAGCCGAGCGACTTGCCTGCGAGCGACTCGCGACGAACAACCAGCTTGTCAGCGATAGCGTTCAGGGCCTCGCCCGCGCCCGAATCCGGCTTGGACAGGACAATCGGAGTGCCCTTGTCGCCGCCTTCGCGGAGCTCGGTGTCCAGCGGTACCTGGCCGAGCAGCTCGACCTTTCCGCCGGTGATCTGGGTAAGACGACGGGCAACGGTCTCGCCGCCGCCTGTGCCGAAGACCTCCATCTTGGAGCCGTCGGGCATTTCCATCCAGCTCATGTTCTCGATGACACCGGCGATGCGCTGGCGGGTCTGCAGCGAAATGGTGCCGGCGCGCTCTGCGACCTCGGCGGCGGCCATCTGCGGGGTAGTAACAATCAGCAGCTCAGCGTTCGGCACGAGCTGCGCCACGGAGATGGCGATGTCGCCGGTTCCCGGGGGCAGGTCGAATAGCAGGACGTCCAGGTCGCCCCAGAACACGTCCGCGAGGAACTGCTGGATAGCGCGGTGCAGCATTGGCCCACGCCAGACAACCGGTGCGTTGTCGTCGACGAAGTGTCCGATAGAGATCAGTGACACGCCGTGCGCCTGCGGAGGCATGATCATGTCGTCGACCTGGTGCGGCTTTTCCTCGGAGCCCATCATGTGCGGAATGGAGTGTCCGTAGACGTCGGCATCGAGGACACCGACAGACAGACCCTTCGCGGCCAGCGCGGCGGCGAGGTTCACGGTCACGGAGGACTTACCAACGCCACCCTTACCGGAGGCGACGGCGAACACGCGGGTGCGGGAGTCCGGCTGGGCGAATGGGATCACCGGCTCGGAGGCGGTGCCGCGGACGGCGTTGCGGAACTCGCGGCGCTGCTCGTCATTCATCACATCGGTGGTGACGGTGACGTTGCCAACGCCCTCGATACCGTTCAGCGCCTCTTCGGTGCGCTCGATGATGGTGTTTTTCATGGGGCAACCGGCGATGGTGAGGTAAATCTCCACGGCCACGTCATTGTTGTCCGCCACCGAGATGGACTTGACCATGCCAACCTCGGTAATCGGGCGACGTACCTCAGGATCTTCGACCTGCGCCAGGGCGGTGCGAACTTCAGCTTCAGTAATCGTAGACATTATGTAGTGAATCTTATCGTGAGACCCCGCAAGACAAAGAACTACTGACAAAATCAGTAGTTTGCCGCTTTACGACGGTCACAGCGACCAACCCCTCCGGCAAGCGCGGTGGCGGTGGAATGGGCGGTGGACCAGACGGCGGAACAATTGCCAACCGTCAGACGTTGTCCTTGATAGAACGCTTTATAGCGATAGTTTTAGCAATATTTTCAGCAACTGAGTCACCATTTACTGTGACAACAACTGCAAGGGAACGGTGAGAGTACCGATGGCAAATGGGGAAGCGGGCAGCGGTTGGGGGAGCGGCCGGGAACAGAGCATGAAGTCCCGGTTGCCTCAGCGCCAGGTGCCCGAGGGGTGGCCGGTGGGCAGTTTCACCAACTACTCCGACGCGCAGGCGGCGGTGGATTCGCTCAGTGATCGCGATGAGTTCCCGGTTTCCGACCTCACCATCGTCGGTGTTGACCTGATGCAGGTGGAGCGCGTAGTCGGCAGGCTGACCTGGCCGAAGGTGCTCGGCGGCGGCGCACTGTACGGCCTGTGGATGGGCCTGTTCTTCGGCCTGATTCTGGGGCTTTTCCAGGAAGATTGGGTGAGCCCGCTGATTGTTGGCCTCGGTATGGGCGCCATCTTCGGCATCGTGCTGGCCGCAGTTCCGTACGCAATGCAAAACGGCAAGCGGGATTTCTCGAGCACTACGGAGATTGTTGCCCGTCGCTACGACGTCCTGTGCAATCCCCGCAATGCCGAGCGGGCCCGTGACCTGTTGGCGCAGCGGGCGCTCGGTGGGAACCGCGGGTAGGTTGCTGTATCCGTCGTAAAGCGATGCCTGCCAGAAGCAGAGCCTATAGCCACTTGTTGCGGCGCAGGACCCACACCAAAAACGCCACGATGGCGAACATGATGGCGAGGACGATGAAGTAGCCGTACTCCCAGTGCAGCTCGGGCATGTGGTCAAAGTTCATGCCGTAGATGCCAGCCAGGGCGGTCGGGACGGCGAGAATAGCCGCATACGCCGAGATAGTACGCATATCCTGGTTCTGCTGCAGCTGGATTTTCACGGCGGCGGCGTCGATGAGGGCGGAGAGTCGTTCGTCGAGTCCGGAGACGAGGTCCGCGGCGGCGAGCTGGTGGTCGAGAACATCGGAAAGATAACGGCTGACGTCCTTAGGCATGATGTCTTCCCGCAGATTCATCAGGGAGCGCAGCGCCGGTGTCAGCGGATCGATCGCGTGGCGCATCTCCAGAATCTCTCGTTTGAGGATGTAAATGTCCTCAATATCCGAATCCAAGTTCGGCTCGAAGACTTCGTCTTCCATGATCTCCACGCGATCTTCCAGCTGCATCGCGATGCGCAGGTACGCGTCGACGAGGTTGTCCGTCAGCGCCCACAGCACGCCCGCGGGGCCGTAGTCGATGGCGTCGGTGGTGTTCTCCACGCGTGCGCTAATGCGCTGCATATCCGAGCTCGGCATGCCCATGCGAATGGTGATGACGTACTCCGGGCCGATGACAATCATCAGCTGGCCAGAGCGAATGATCTCATTTTCGTCATCCGCGAGACCTTCCGGGGAGTAATGAATCGAGCGAATTACAAAAACCACGTGATCATCGTGGATCTCAATCTTGGGGCGCTGGCGGTTAGTCAGTGCGTCCTCCACCGTCAGCTCATCCAGCCCGTAAAGCTCGGCGATGGCGTCCATCTGTGTCGCGTTGGGGCGCGACAACGACAGCCACGTGAAGCCCTCGCCAAAATTCCGTACCTCGGACAGCCCGGAGAAGTGGTCGTAGGTGCCGGGCAAACGCTTGCCACCGATGTAGACGCCGCAATCGCGCAGGGCATCGCGCACCGCCCTCGACTGTCCTGTTCCTGTGCTTGACGACGAGCCGTTGGTGCGCGTCACCTTCGAGACAGCCGACTTCGCTGCGGATTTAGCCGCATTCGTCGCCCGAGCGGTTTTACCGGGTTTTGCTGTGGCCGACGGTTTTTGGCTTTGACTGGCCGAGCTAGTTCGCGGATTGCGAGCCTTCGCCGAAGCGCTGATGTTGCGGCTTTTCTCTTCGCCCATTCTGGGTGACCTCACAATCCGTTCGTAGGTTACGCTGGTGTCGATGATTGATTTTAGACGTGCGAACGCCGGGTTCCACTTTCGCATCCGCTCAATGGGGTGCAAGGGTAGCTCCACGGCTACTGCGTGCACTTTTACCGCCCTGGCATTGGTCACTGGGGCGACGGGGTTCGGTCTTGCCGCATGTTCTGATTTGGATCCGCAGATGCCCGTTCCTCCCGAGCAGGAGGCGGTAGTGACTGTCGGGGCAGACCTACGCAACCCTGAGCAAGCAGCTCTTGCGTACGTGTATGCGCAAAGCTTCGAGAGAATAGGGCGGCAAGCGGAGGTCGTCGGCATTCGCAATGCTGACGACCGGTTGCGGGCCGTACGCAATGAAGCGGTCCTGGTCTCCTTCGGATGCACAGGTGAGCTACTCGGCCTGAGCGACCCTGCGTCGGCGGCTTCACTGGCGGAGGAATACGCCGACGACTCCACCCCGGACAAGCAGTTCAGCGGCGAGTGGCGCGACCGTGTGTACGACGCATTTTCGCGGTCGCTGCCGGGTGAAGTTATGGCCACCGACGCGGGCATGGCACAGGGCTGCGCGGATGTGTCAGCTGACAATGCTGGGGCTGACTTGCCGCAATGGCTTGTGCCTTTCTACGTCAAGCCAGCGTTGGACCGAGATGATCGAGTCCGCGTGCTCAATGAGATTGCGGGTTCGCTGAGCACTGAGGACTTGAAGCTGATGACCCGGGCTGTGGCTGGTGGCGCCAGCCCTGAGTTGGTCGCTCAGGAGTGGCTGGACAAGGCGTAGTCGGGGCGGCGGGGGCTAGTTGTGGCGGTATCTGACGCGTATCTGCTGTTGGCTGCCGCCAAGTTTGTTGAATAACCCATGAATGCGGGCTGCAAATGTGAAACTGTGCGAGTTTATGACACTTTCATGCCATTTTTCGGGACATTTTTGTCATAAACGTAGTCAGTAACTCGCATTGAGGACTAAGTAGTAAATGGTGCCGACCCGGTGGCACGCCGACCGGACACGCTTTTTGACTATTCGCCCTTGATGCCTGGCAACGATCGCCCAAGCAACAGGAAAGGGGCTCCAACCGAACGGTTGGAGCCCCTTAGCGTTCACACGCTAACTGGTGAAGACCAGTCAATGAGACCTACTTGAGAGCCTCTTCCAGCAGAGCCTTCTCCTCAATCTGGTGTACCTTAGCCACACCAGTTGCGGTGGAGGACTGTGCACGGCGGGAAACGCGGGTCAGCTTCGGCATATCCGGCAGAACCTCTGGGAGGTTCAGTGCCAGGAACGGCCATGGACCCTGGTTAGCCGGCTCATCCTGAACCCAGCGGACTTCCTCAAGATCCGGGTAGGACTCGAAGATGTCGCGGAGGCGGTTGTGCGGCAGCGGGTGCAGCATCTCCAGGCGAGCGATTGCAAGATCGTCGCGCTTGTCCTTCTTGCGCTTCTTCTCCAGCTCCCAGTAGATCTTGCCGGAGCAGAGCAGCAGGGTCTTGATGCCGGACTTGTCCTTGGACTCGAAGTTCGGGTCATCGATGACCGAGCGGAACTTGTTCGGGTTGGTGAAGTCCTCGACAGCAGACGCTGCCATCTTGTTGCGCAGCATTGACTTCGGCGAGAACACAACCAGCGGACGGTGCAGGTCGGACAGGACGTGGCGACGCAGCAGGTGGAAGTAGTTAGCCGGCTCGGACGGCTGAGCAACGGTGTAGGAGCCCTCGGCTGCGAGCTGCAGGAAGCGCTCGATACGTGCCGAAGAGTGGTCCGGGCCCATGCCCTCGTAGCCGTGCGGCAGCAGCAGGATCAGCTTGGAGGTCTGACCCCACTTGGCCTCGCCGGAGGAAACGTACTGGTCAATGGTGGTCTGAGCGCCGTTGGCGAAGTCACCGAACTGTGCTTCCCAGAACACTGCTGCGTCCGGGTTACCCAGGGTGTAGCCGTACTCGAAGCCCATGCCTGCGTACTCGGTCAGAGCCGAGTTGTAAATCATGAAGCGACCACCGTTCTTGGACTTACCGTAGGCGTCGATCGGGTTGTATTCCGAACCGTCCTCGGAGTCAATCAGAACTGCGTGGCGAGAGGTAAAGGTACCGCGGCGGACATCCTCACCTGCGAAGCGGACGTCGATGCCAGCACCGGTGAAGGAGCCGATTGCCAGCAGCTCGGCCATACCCCAGTCGATGCCACCTTCCTGAGTCATCTCCGCGCGCTTCTTAGCGACCGGCGCAACACGCGGGTGAATCTTGAAGCCCTCAGGGAGGTTGACGTAAGACTGACCAATCTCGACGATTTCAGCCTTGTCGATGCCGGTCTTGAGACCGTGCGGCAGCGGCTGAGAACCGGCGATACCGGTCTGCTCGCCCGGCTTTGCGTCCTGAGCTGCGCGAACCTCGTTGAAGACCGCTTCCATCTGGTCATGGAAGTCTCGGCGTACTGCTTCGTACTCTTCCTCGGAAATGTCACCGCGACCGATGAGGTCCTCGGTGTACTGAGCACGAACGCTTTCCTTCTCGTCGATGATCTTGTACATCAGCGGCTGAGTCATGGACGGGTCATCGGCCTCGTTGTGGCCGCGCTTGCGGTAGCAGACCAGGTCGATGAAGACGTCCTTGCCGTAGCGGTTACGGTACTCAACAGCCAGCTGGCCGACCCAGACGACAGCCTCCGGGTCGTCACCGTTGACGTGGAAGACCGGGCAGCCGTATGCCTTGGCGATGTCGGTTGCGTAGTAGGAGGAACGACCGGAGTCCGGCGAAGTGGTGAAGCCAATCTGATTGTTCACCACGATGTGGACGGTACCGCCGACCTTGTAACCACGCAGGGACATGAGGTTCAGGGTCTCCTGGACAATGCCCAGGCCGGCGAAGGATGCGTCACCGTGCAGCAGCAGCGGCATGACGGAGTAGCCCTCTTCGCCCTTGTTGATCTTGTCCTGGCGTGCACGAGCAAGACCCTCAACGACCGGGTTGACGGCCTCGAGGTGGGACGGGTTCGCAGTCAGGGTGACGTCAATCTCGCCCTCGCCGAACATCTGGATGTGACGGCCAGTAGTACCCAGGTGGTACTTGACGTCACCAGAACCGCCGACCTGTGCCGGGTCGATGTTGCCTTCGAACTCGGTGAAGATCTGGCGCAGTGGCTTGCCGACGATGTTTGCGAGCACATTCAGTCGACCGCGGTGTGGCATACCGATGACGACCTCATCCAGGCCAGCGCCAGCAGCGGTGTCAATGGCGGAGTCCATCAGCGGAATCAGCGACTCTGCGCCCTCAAGGGAGAAGCGCTTCTGGCCGACGTACTTGGTCTGCAGGAAGTTCTCGAATGCCTCAGCGGCGTTCAGCTTCTGCAGGATGTACTTCTGCTCAGCGTGGGACGGCTTTGGCTGGCCGCCCTCAATGCGCTCTTCCAGCCACTCGCGCTCTTCGCGGTCGAGGATGTGAGCGTACTCGGAACCGACCTTGAGGCAGTATGCGTTCTGCAGGCGCGAGAGAACCTCGCGCAGCGTCATCGTCTCCTTGCCGCCGAAACCACCGACGTTGAAGGTACGGTCCAGATCCCACAGGGTCAGACCGTGCTCCTCAATATCGAGGTCAGCGTGGTTCGGAGCGGAATCATTCGGCTGGTCAGAACGCAGCGGGTCGATATCAGCCAGCAAGTGACCGCGGGAGCGGTAGGCCTCAATCAGACGCATAACGCGGGTGTTCTTGTCGATACCCGTGTTCGGCAGATCCTGTGCCCAACGGATTGGGGTGTAGGGGACGCGCATGGTCTGGAAGATGTGGTCCCAGAACTTGTCGTCGACGAGCAGGTTGCTCATCGTGCGCAGGAACTCACCGGACTCTGCACCCTGGATAATGCGGTGATCGTAAGTAGAGGTGATGGTCACCAGCTTGCCGATGCCCATCTCTGCCAGACGGTCAGCGGAAGCACCAGCGAACTCAGCCGGGTAATCCATGGAACCGACACCGATAATCGCGCCCTGGCCCTTGGTCAGGCGCGGGACGGAGTGGCGGGTACCGATGCCGCCCGGGTTGGTCAGGGAAATGGTGACACCCTGGAAGTCCTTACCGGTCAGCTTGCCGTGGCGAGCACGAACGACGATGTCCTCGTAGGCGTCGACGAACTGCTTGAAGGTCAGGGTCTCACACTCGCGGATAGCGGCAACTACGAGCGAGCGAGAGCCGTCCTTAGCTGGCATATCAATAGCCAGGCCGAGGTTAATGTGCTCCGGGGTAACCAGAACTGGCTTGCCGTCAACCACCTTGTAGTTGTTGTTCATGTCCGGGTGGAGCATGACAGCCTTCACCATGGCGTAACCAATGATGTGGGTGAAGGAAATCTTGCCACCGCGGGCGCGTGCCAGATGATTGTTAACCAGGGTGCGGTTTTCAAACATCAGACGTGCCGGCATATCGCGAACCGACGTAGCGGTCGGCATCTCCAGGGAGACATCCATGTTCTTAGCGATAGCCCGTGCGACGCCCTTCAGAGGCTCCTCGCCGGATTCAACAGCCGAAACCTTGGCTGCTGCATCCATTGGGGACTTCTTTGGCTTCGGGGACGCCGGCTTGTTCGGGGTCTTAGTTGGTTCGACCCCCTTGGATTCACGACGTCCGGTTGCCTTAGCTTCCTCCTTCGTGGCTGCTGCTGGCTTTGCCATATTGGAAAGGTCCTCGCCCTTTTGGGACGGGGTGTGGGTTGCGAAGAATTCGCGCCATTCCTGACCCACAGATTGTGGATCCTTCTGGAATTGCTGGTACATCTCGTCGACCAGCCATTCGTTCTGGCCGAAGCTCATGTCGCTGCTCACGGCAGGTACTCGCCTCTTTTCGTCTTAGTTTTACTAACTCACGTTTATTCTAATTAGCGCAAGTGTCAAAGTGTCATTCAAGGATAACGAAAATTCTGAATTACTACACCGTCGCGCTCCCCATATGGTACTTGCTCCAAAGCTCTGCGTATTGGCCACCCGCCGCTAGGAGCTCGTCATGGGAGCCGTCCTCGACAATACGCCCGTGGTCAAGTACCAAAATCCGGTTGGCCCGAGCCGCTGTAGCCAGGCGGTGGGCCACAATAATTGCCGAGCGTTGACGCGACGCACGGTCAGTGGCTTCAAGGATTGCCGACTCTGTTGCAGGGTCGAGTGTCGCGGTGGCTTCGTCGAGAAGCAGCAGTTCAGGACGCATCATTTCGGCACGAGCGAGTGCGATGAGCTGACGCTGTCCGGAGGAGAGCCCTCGGCCATCTGGGCCGACGGGGTGGTGGAAGCCACCGGGCAGGCTGGCAATGGTGCTGAGGGCACCGACGTTTTTCGCGGCCTGCTGAATTTCAGCATGACTGCTGTCCGGTAGACCGTAGGAAATATTTGTTGCTACTGTCCCCGAAAACAGGTGTGATTCTTGGGGGACATAGCCGAGGGTGCGTCGCCAATCGTTAAGAGGGAAGTCGCGGATGTCAGTTTCGGAGGCTCGCACCACACCGTCAACTGGATCGTAGAACCGAGCAAACAACTTAATGATTGTTGATTTTCCGGCGCCCGTGGATCCGACAATTGCGACTGTTTCTCCGGCAGGAATCTGCAAATCGAGAGCATCGAGAACCTGCGGGCGTTCGTGCTCAGAGTCGGCGGCGGAGTAGGAGAAAGTTACCTTGTCTAAGCGCAGGTCGCCAGCAGCTGCGCGGGACGCGCCGTCAGTAGTGCCGTGATCTGGCATGGGGGCGGTCTGTAGGAGGTCATCAATGCGATTGAGGCCGACCTTCGCCTGCTGGTAGCCGTCGAAAACATGGGACAGCTGCTGAATCGGGCCAAAGAGCATTCCTAGGTACAGCGTGAAGGCGACGAGTACGCCGGGCGTCGTGGTTCCCGAAGCAACCTGTTGGGCACCGACAGCCAATACCGCGGCTGTTGCCAACTCAGAGACGAAGTTGATGCCGGGGAAGAATAGAGCCACGGCCAGCTGCGCTCGCTGACGAATTGCGCGGTACTTATCGGATTCCTCGGCAAAGGAAGATTCGATATCGGCGACGCGGTGGTACATCTGAATCTCGCGAAGCCCACCAATGGTCTCCTGAAAATCAGCGTTGACCAAGGAGAGCTGCTCGCGTGCAAACTTGTATAGGCGCGAGGAGATTCGGCGGAATACCAGGGTGGCCACCACAATGATGGGAAGCGATGCCAACGCCACTGCGGCGAGTGACACCTGTGTGGCAAGCAACAGCGCTGTGACACCGAGCAGAGTAAACGCGGCGACTGCCCCTTCTGCCAGTCCCGTTTGCAGGAAAGAGGAGAGCGCATCGATGTCGGTTGTCATCCTCGTCATGATGGCGCCCGAGCGATTGGCCTCGAAGTAGTTAATGCCAAGCGACTGCAGGTGACGGTAGCAACGCACACGCAGGGCATAGAGCAGCCGCTCACCAGTGCGCGCAGTAATAACAGCATTTGTGGCTACGGCAAGCCAACTGATGAGGACCGTCGCCAAGCCACCTGCGGCGCAGGCCCACAGCACGGCCTCATTGTGCTCACTGATGCCGTGGTCAATGGCGTAGCGCACGAGCATGGGGAACGCCAGATCGGCGACGGCAATGAGGGCGAGCAGCGCAATGACACTTATAAATAGGCCACGGACATAGGACAGCAACCGGCGCAGAGAAAAAAGCTCGGAGTTGTCGAGTGCCGCAGCGGGCACACGCGGTTTTTCGGTAGCGGGTGGGAGGTTTCGCACGCGCTCGAGTAGCTCCGGCGTCGCAGGCGCATTGGCGAGAGCCGCCCCCATGCCACCACGACCGCCGCCGCGGCCACCGGGGCCACCGGGTCCACCTGGACCGCCTGGACCTCCTCCGGCTCGGCCAACCCCGCGGCTCATTTGAGAAGTGGCACCTCCGGGAAGCCGCGCAGCGGTGTCTGGCGTGGAGTTGTCGGAGGTTGGCGCGGATTCGTCGGGCCAGAGTTCCTCGGGGCTGGGGTCTTCGCTGTCGATGGGGTCGAGAACAAGGTTTTCGATTTCGGGGTAGGCGCTCTGGTCGATGTCCATCAGCTCGGTGAAGCGCGGATGAGAAGTAATCAGTTCGGCCTTGGTGCCAATGCCGGTGATGGCACCGTCTTCGAAAATGGCGATGTGGTCCGCCTGCTCGAGAGTGGAAGATCGATGCGCCACGATGACGATAGTCGTTTCCGCCAGCTGCGAGGTCAGCGCGTTGAAGATTTCTAACTCTGTTGCAGCATCGATTGCTGAGGTCGCGTCGTCGAGAACCAAAACTCGAGGACGGGCGAGGAATGCCCGTGCTAACGCGACGCGTTGAGCTTGTCCGCCGGAGAGATTATGCCCGCGCTCGCCGATGGCTGTGTCCCACCCCTGAGGCAGGTCGTCGACGAAGTTGACCTGGGCGGCGGTCGCTGCGGCGACAATCTCTTCCTGGGACGCCGCGGGATTGGCGAATGCGATGTTCTCACGCAATGTGCCCGCAAATAGATAAGGAGTGTCCGGAACGACAGTAATAGCGTCATATACGTCGCTGGAGAGAATGCGCGCGGTATCTGTGGATGTGCCGTGGCTGGGCGCATCGATAGTGATAGTTCCCGAATCCGGCAGATAGTGACGGCCGAGCAACTCCGTGGCGATAGTCTTTCCGGACCCCGGTGGGCCAATCAACGCTAAGGTCGCCCCTGGTGCGACGGAGAATGAGACATCGTCGATAAGCGTGCGTCCGCCACGGCTGTGGGTGACGCGGTTGAAGCTGATGCCAACGGGGCCGTCGGGGAGGGGGAGCGCGTCGGTGGGTTCGGGGTTGTCTGGTCGGGCGTCGATGACATCGGAAATGCGGTCGATGCTTGCCGACGTCAGCTGTATCGAGATGACCATGTTGGAGACCAGACGCGACAGGGCAGTCAGGCTGGTGAGATACGTGGCAAAAGCCACGAATGTGCCTAGGGTGATGTGTCCGTTAATCGCGAGCCAGCCACCGACCGCGATATTTCCGACGAGGGACAGTTGCGGCAACGACTGCAGCGCCGGTTGGAATCGAGCGCTGAGTTTTGCCGCTCGCAGGCGTAGGGAAAAGAGCAGCGACGAGTTACGCTCCATCTTCGCAACTTCGTTGTCACCCTGCGCAAACGCCTTGACAACGCGGATGCCGGAAACGGTTTCCTCGACTTGTCCGGCGATCTCGCCTGCTTGCTGTTGGGCAGCCCAGGTTGCGGCATGGAGTTTGTCACGCGAATTCACCGCAATGTAGACAATCGCTGGCACGACGGCGAGGCCGACCAGTGTCAGGGGCAGCGAGAGGGCGAGCATGATGCCGATAGTGATGAACAGCTTGACGACGGATCCCAGTGTCAACGGCAACATCGCCAGTAGTCCGGACACTGCCTGGAGGTCGGAAATTGACCGTGACACGACCTGGCCGGTGTTGACTCGGTCTTGTGCTGGACCATCGAGGTTTTGTAGGGAGCGAAGGATCTTTAGTCGCAGGTCGTGCTGAACATCAATGGAGAGTTTGCCGGAGAAGAATCTGCGCCCCACCTGGGCGACGAAGCGTACTAACGCGATGGCCAGAAAGACGGAAATGACTGCCTGCAGGGGAGTTAGGGAAGGCAGTAGGCGCGCGGGGACACCGCCATCGGAAGAGCCCGTTGCCACATCAATGGCATCTCTAGTGAGAAGCGGAAGTACGGACTCCAGCCCGACAACGATTAGCGCTGCAACAATGACACCATAGAGCGGTAGTGGCCTGTGAAGAGACTGTTTCCACAAGAACTTCATGGGAGAGGTTCTGAGGGGTTTGCTCTGGGCCATGGTGGGTACCGCTCTTCCATTGAAAAACGTCGCTGAAGGGTAATCGGGGTAAGAGGAACTACTTATTCTTCTTTTTCTTCGGCCACTTCAGCGCCGAGGGAATAGAGAACCTCGATGACTTTGAGTCCTTCTTCGAGTCCTCCGAGGTGTTGGATTTAGCCGGTAGCTTTCGTTCAAAGTCCGACCAATCCTGGGGAAGCGGGCCCAGAGATGCGCGAGTGGAGCTGATAAGAATGCCACCGAGCTTGCGGTTGGCGGAGGCCCCAACCACGGCGCCAATTCCAAATGGCAAAATCTTACCGATGATGGCCAGGCGAGCGTTCTTCATCAAGCGCTTGCGTGCCTCGCGAATCAGCAGGCGGTTTGCTGCACCCAGCTGCGGAACGCCAAGCCGTGGCAGTAGAGAATTTACGGAAGTTTTGGTCTGCTTCCGCAGCGATTCCTCGCCAAGCAGAGAGGCCATAATAGCTGTCCCCTCAGAGCCGCTCATGGCCGCAAGAATCAGCGTGCGACGGCGTTGCGGATCGGTGATGTCAATATTGCGCAGGGTTGCTGAGGCCAGTGTGTACCAGGCTGATGCTTCCAGGAACAGCAGCGATTCACCGGTAACCGCAGCCAAGCCCGTAATCATGCCGACGCCGGGAAGAACCGCACTGCCGCCGGCGGCACCACCGGTGCCGGTGACCAGGTTGAGGTAGTGGGAATCAATACGTTCTTGTACCTGCGCCGGAGTTTCATCTTTTTTGCGCTTGTGCAGGGAACTGACGTACCCGGTGATGGCAGACGACTGCCAGCTCATGGTCTTATCCAGGGTTTGGATAAGAAGGGTTCCCAGTTTTCCGGCATCACGTTCGATCGCTTCGGGGGTTGAGTTCACCGCATCAGTTACTGTGCGAGTTGAATCCTTCTTCGTCTTTTGGAACAAAGTAGTAGACCTCCTAAACGGGTCCGTTGAGAGCCATATGCCCATATAAACACTACTGAGCTGTGGGGAAATTCCGTAGTCGGTGGAAAAATAGACAGGTGTACGGCGATTAACACAGTCGATAGAAGGATGAGACTGGTGAACGATGTCACGCGGGGTGCCGCATTGCCTCCCGAGTACTCCCAGCTTTTGGCGGACTTTCCTCGGTTTTCCGCAGATGTCACGCCTCACGACGGCGCTGCGGAGTGGCACCTTTCTACCGAAGCTGTAGCCGCCGGAATTGAGGCTGGGAGAAAGCTGTTTCCCATGCCCGAGGTTGAGGTGGATACCCGTTTCCAGGCCCAGTTGTGGTGGTGGTCCATGTGCGGAGCATTGGTAGGGCCATCGCTGGCATGCGTGTTGGTGTCCGATCGAGTTCCAGTGTGGCAGTGGTCTTCTTGGCTCACATTTCTTCGAGATGACTATTGGGTTGGGTTCCAAGCTCAACAGTTTGAAAGCATTTCCGCTGAGGATGCGGATGAGCTGAAGGATTCCGGCGAAGCACTGGCTCATTTCTTGGAGCCGTTGGCTCAGGTTGTTGGAGAAGTCGGGGAAATCAAGCCTGCCCCTCTTTGGGCCGTGGCTGCCGATGCCGTAGCTAACGCCGCAATATCCGCCGGTAATGAGCTGATGGAGCCCTGGCGTGGAGCGCTTATTGGCAAACATGTCGTTGAGGGAATACAGCGAGTACATCGGGTCCCTCTTCCTCGTTTCATGGATTCCTGCGGAGGCGAGGTGCGCCCCTGGGATGAAGCCGCTGCTGAATCGGGAGAAGAACCGGACTTCGATGTAGTTACTCACCTGGAGAGGGCTACTTGCTGCATGATTTATCACAGCCCAGATGCCGATCTGTGTGTCTCCTGTCCAAAACGTTCTCGTGAGGAACGCCATCAACTCTGGGCACGCTACTGAGCGCTCTGTTTTCGAGAATCGACAGCTGGCGGCCTGCTCCTCAACCGACCGCGTTGGCGGCTTTGCAGCAGCACGCACGCTGCCGGCGCGATCTTTCGCAGCAATTGCCGGGGGCATGAGCCACCCCATGATTGCGCGTTTGTCGCTACGATTGGCTGCGGGTAGAGGCCAATTATCTTTCAAGGGAGGATTCCACCCATGAGCTTTTTCGAGCAGATTGCTGCGGCACTGGACCGCGAGGGCATTGAAAGCCGTGTCAACGATGACACCCTCTTCGTTCCCATTACCTCTGACCTGGAGGTTCAGTTCGTCACCATTGATGAGGACATCCCGGCTGCCGAAGTTTACGTAGCCGCTGCCGATGTGGATGATGAGGACGACGAGTTCGAAGCTGTTCTGGTCTCCGCTGTATTCTCCGTCGAAGACGCCGTCGCGGCAGTCGCCCACCATGTAGCTACTGACCAGGTTGTTGGCCTGCTGCGCACTCTGCTCGATGGTGATGATGACCGCATTGCTGACCTGGAGTTTGAACAGGACCCCGAAGAGGCAACCTTGGTCACCTCCGAAGTTGGTACCTCCTCGTTGGTCCAGGTTTTGGTAACTGCCCACAACAACGAGCCCAGCGCACACGTCCGCTTCATCTCCCAGGACGCGAACTTGGACGACATTGTCGACCAGGCCATCGCAGAGTTCTGGGACTCGGACACCGAAACGGTTCTCACCGATGATGACCGTCGCAAGATGTTCGCTGACCTCTACTCTGACATCCAGACCTTGCGCAATGAGGTTCTGACGCTGGGCACCTTCAAGGACTTTGACAAGCTGATGGATGTCCTTGCGCTCGTGGTAGACCGCGCAGAGGAATGGGAAGATCAGCTGGCACCCGTCGATGACGGGTACGCGGAGTATATCTACTCTGATCACGTTGCCTCCTTGGACGGGGATGATGATGACGATGACGACGATGATGACCTCTATGACGATGGCGACTATGACGACGAGGACGACGAGGACGACGAAGAAGGCGACGACAGCGGGTAGCCGTACTGTGGCAGCACTGTGACCAGTGCTAAGCCGCTGATGGGCGAGAAGAAAAGAGCTCGTTAGGACACGGCAGTGGCCGCGCGTCCCTGGTGCCAATCCAGCTATAACGGCGCCCGGGGAGTGCGAGGTCAGTGCCGTTTTCGTGTATCTTGCTGCAGTCCTGCGCACGATGGAGTGCCTCAGCCACAGCCCGAGTACGTCGGCGGTTTTCTTCCCGCGTCCGATTCGAACCGCCAATTCCGCGGAGGACTACCTCCGATGAGGATTCCACCTTGACGGAAACGGAGTACATGAACATGGGCTCATCCTTCAGGATGAAGTATTCCGCGTGCACGTCGGCAAGCTGAGAGACCAGTGCGCGAGGAAGCGCTATCCGTGACGCGCGGACGGTGACCACAGGCCCGTCGGGAAGCGAGAAGGTGTGATCTAGCGCGCCGGGCGAATGCCTACGGCCGATGGTGGGGTGGCAGAGGATTGTGCGGATGAGGTCGAGGTCTTCGAAACATTCTGCACGGTAGGTAGCGGATAGTGGGGGAAGAGCTAGGCGGCGATGAATGGGAAACTCGTCTGCTGTGTTCATGGCTCACAAGTTATCGAACAACCCGGACTCGCATTTTCGAACATATAGAACTAATGTTCGAGATATGTTTAGCATCAATTGGCTACCCAAGTGGGGGTAGTCAATTGGCTAGGTGCCTGGTGTTATTGCAGGGACATGTGGGGTTGTGGAAACGATTCGATAACGACTTTTGTAAAAGTCCAAGAGTCTGAGAAAACGCTATTTCTGGGGGTGGGGTGGTGGATTAGTGTGGGGGATGGTCCTAAAGGAAAACTAAAAATTTGAAAGATTCGTCTCAATGAAGCACGCAAGAAGTCGAATGGCGGTATCGGCTTTCGCAGCACTTTTGTCCTTAGCAGCCCCGGTCGCGGCACATGCTGTCGTGGTTGGTCCGGGTGACCCGATTCGAACTCCCATGGAGGGAAGCCCGTGGGATGGGCACCGAAATGTCAACTCGCCGATGTGTTCGGCGGGTGTTCCGGGAACGGTGACGGACCGCAATGGGGAAAAGCATCGGGTCATGTTGACCGCAGGGCACTGTGTGAATGATGCTCCGGATGTGGGTCTGCCAATCGTTACCGGTGAGGTGTATGTGCCAACCACCGAAGGCGATAAGCGCATTGGTACGACAGGTGCTCACCGTTGGGAAGTGCCGCAGGAAGATGCCGGACTGGAGTCGTTGCCGGCGGCCTTTAATGGTGCAGACTATGGAGTAATCAACCTTGATCCAGACGTAGAAACTACCGGCGCAAGTCACTCCATCGATGAAAATGGTCAGAGCTACGGGGAGCCTGTAGCGATGACTGGCATTCAGGACAATGAAGACCTGCCGCGTGGCGAGGTCTCCTTCGATAATTTTGGCAAACCTATCTGTAAGGACGGCATGCGTACCGGACGTGCCTGTGGCTATCAGGTATTCCGGGCTCGAAACGGCATTTGGACGGTTGGTATCGGCGTTGACCACGGTGACTCGGGCGGAAATGCCTACGATCCGACCACTAACGAAGTTATTGGCGTAAATTCGATGACCTTCGGTCCGGTCTCGCGTGTGATGCCCGCGGATATTGCCATTCAGGAGGCCTACGGCATTCCCGACGGTCAAGTAAACGACCACTTCGAGGTATCGGATTCCACGGCTCAGCGCGACTCCTCCTACCGCACCCTCAATGAGGATATGGCGGCGGATCAGGAGTACGCCCGGACGCAGGATTCGCAGGCTTCGCAGGAAGATTCTGTACCGCAGTTAGCTGATCTTGTGGACCAGCTGCCGCAGTCACCGCAGCTCCCTGAACTGCCACAATCGCCCCAATTGCCACAATCGTCACAGCCGTTTGAGTTGCCTCAATTGGCAGAAATTCAGCTTCCAAGCTTTGAGGGCTAGCACCAGTCTGAGAATCTGACAAAAATCACCCCCGAACCGTTAAGAGAGCCAGAATCATCCAAGGCGGATGGTTCTGGCTCTTGCATTGCTGTTGAACAAACCTTTTGATGTGTAATGCGCGTGCCGTGAAGGCGAATGAACGGTTCCTCGACTGAGAATTTCACCCTAGGTTCCATTTTTGGAGAGCTTTGTAAAGGTGTCCCTAATACACTGAGTGGGACAAGTTTTCTGTACAGAAATGGAGTATCGCACACTATGGCCAGTTCAAAGAAGGTCGCCACACTCACGGCTGCACTGTCGGTAGCTGCGGGTGGCTTTGTGCCCGGAATCGCGGTAGCTGAGGCTGCACCGGCAAACTCGGATGTTGTCATCGGCCCGGGCTCGCCGTTGCGAATGCCGTTCCCGAGCAGTAAGAACATCGACGGACGGCATGTTCAGTCCCCGATGTGCTCTCTGGGAGTTCCCGGCACCGTTGTGGATCAGAATGGCGTTTCGCATCGTGTCATCATGACTGCCGGTCACTGTGTTGTGGCGAAGGATACTGAAACCGGCGAAGAGGTCACCGGCCAGTTCTTCATCCCAACCAAGGACGGCGACAAGCTGGTCAACAAGGACTACATGGGCACCGATATCATGCCGGAAGAGGGTGACTTCGACGAAAACACCACTATGCCGGAGTTCTTCAACGACCTCTTCAATAGCGGTGACTACGGCATCATTGAGGTTCAGGACGACATCAAGACCACCTCTATGTCCCACTCTGTTGATGAGTTCGGCAACGTCCACGGCGAGCCGGTTCAGATCGTCGGTATCGAGGACAAGCGCACTCTCGAGCCGATGGAGATTTCTGTCGACAACTTCGGTGAGCCTGTGTGCACCGACGGTTCCCGTACCGGCCGTGGCTGCGGCTTCCAGGTCTTCCGAGTCCGCAATGGTGTCTGGGCTATCGCTCCGATTGACCACGGCGATTCGGGAGGAAACGCTTTCAACCCGGAGACTCGCGAGGCCATTGGCGTTAACTCCATGGGCATCGGCCCGCTGAGTCGCTTCCAGCCGATTGACGTTGCTCTTGAAGAGCAGTACGACATCCCGGACGGCCAGGTCAACGAGCGCTTCAAGGTAGAGACCTCCACTGAACCGCAGTCCGAGTTCCGCACGATTGACGAGGACTCCCAGTACACCAAGCAGCACGTCCCACAGGAAGAGCCGGAGCTGGGCCCGATTGGCGAGCTGCTCCCAGAGGGCGTCGAGGTCCCGCCGGAGATTGCCGACATCATCTCGGAGAGCCCGTCTCTCCCGGAGCTGCCGATTCCGGAGCTGTCGGGTGCGACCGCTCAGGCAACGCAGTCTGTCAGCAACATTTCCTCGCAGGCGAACCTGCCGAGCCTGTTCTAATCAGGTCACCGCAGTCTCGTAGATAGGGCGTTCGCTTTACGACGCTCCGTTCAACCCCCTATTCCGCCACAGTGGCGGGGTAGGGGTTTGGCTTTCGTTAGTCAATCGGCTTTGCGTGAAGGTACTCGAAGAATGTGTCGGGAACGGGATGTTCAAGGTGAAGCTTCATTGTGACAACATTCGAGTCTTTCCCCTTAACCCCCTTCATTTTTGCTTGCTGGGGATCACTTGGAGTGGCTTCGCCAAGGTAGGTGAATCCTTCATCTGGTAAATCATCCCTGCGTACAAACAAATGGATAGGGAATTTATGTTGGATGATGCTCTGGACTTCCTGACTCTTTAGCGTCCTATTTGAACGTGTAAACCAACGCATCGTCGAATGGTCAATGAATTCATCCTCGTATGCGATGCGAGGAGCAAGCCCCTTGTGCTTTCGGTAGTTTACAAAGATTGGAATCGTCTGCGAGTGGGAATCAATCTTATAGCCATTTAGCGTGCCTGATTGATCCGACCGAAGCCTCAAAAGACGAGAAACATCCTTTCTGGAATAGCGTTGATTGCGGCGAAGTACACCCGTGAAATAATCATTTTCGCGGGACAGGAAAAGACCAGTTTGAATGATGTCATCCACATGCTCTCGAAAGCTGTTTGGATATGACGAATCCCACTTGTTGTATAAAGTCAAAAATTCCTCAGTCAGACTGTAACGTGAGGTTTCGTCATCGTACCGGACCAATCTAATTTCTTCGTAGGCCCGCTTCGGGTAAAACTCGAGGTTGAGTACTCGTTCGACAACAGAGAGATCCAGCTCGCTGTGAGAAACAGCCCTTGTGTCGAGTAATTCTGAAAACTCTTCACGTGTGATGGAACCATGCTTAATAAGCTGGTCAAGTAGAAGTAACTCTTGGGGTTGCTTTCCGGGAAGTAGCTCGCGGGACAAAAACTTCAAGTATTCACTCTGCTTATCCGTTGGTCCTGTTGCTGCTTTGTCCACCTGGTGCAGGAGTTCCCAATAATTCTTGGTACGCCTGGTCGAGATGACTGTAGGGTCAACGAGATTGAATCGAGCAAAATCCATTAGTCGTGGTACACGATTCAGTCGGTACTGGAGAAGTTGAATATCCTTTTTAAATTCAGCAATCGTGTCCACCGAGGCTGTATCGATGGCTTTAAGGATCTTCTCCTTGGCAATTTCATCAAAGCTCACAGTGGAGCCCGATGGGATATTCGAGGGATCAACGACTTTGCTCTTGAGCTTCGACTTATTTCTAGATGAATCTCCGAAAAGAGCCATCGGGATCATGTAATTGTTCTTGTAGTTTCCAATGAAATCAATTACTCGGAGATGGTCTTTTCCTGGGGCTTTGCGAAGGCCACGGCCCAGCTGCTGGGTAAAAATGATGTTTGATTCGGTGCCGCGCAGCATCACTACTTGATTTACTGCCGGAATGTCGATGCCCTCGTTGAAAATATCAACGGTGATGATGTAGTCGAGTTCGCCGGCAGATAACTCCGCTACGACAGCATTTCGTGTCGAGATTGAGTCTTCACCTAGAAGCACCTTCGTCCGTAGCTGCCGGCCAAAGAGCTGCTTTTGGTTGAGCTGCTCCGATAGCGCTTTCGCTTCGTCTTTCCGACTGCAAAACATGAGCCCCTTAACTCTCTCAGGAAACCCGTAGACACGGAGCTTCTCCAGGAGATAGTCGATACGATCTTCAGCGACGAGAGCATCGATGGATGCAGTCTTATCACCGATCGCTCGAACTCCATCATCAAAATCGGTGACACCGAAATAATGGAATGGTGCGAGCATGTCGGCTTCAAGAGCGGCTTGCAGTCGGATTTCGTAAGGAACGTTGAAATCAAAGAGGCGAAAGATGTCCCCTGAATCTGGACGCTCGGGAGTTGCGGTCAAGCCGAGGACAAACTCACTGTTGAAGTATTCAAAAACTGGCTTGTAGGAATTAGCAGCGCCACGATGAACCTCATCAATAATGATGAAGTCAAAGGCATCTGGAGAAAAGGTTTTGTAAGTCGATTGGGAATACAAGGATTGAACTGAGGCAAAAAGGTATCGTGCATCAGTTTCTTTTTTCCCACCAACCAAGAGTCCAAAGTCGGCCTCCGTAAGCTCAGAACCGGAGTAGGCAAGTACCTTTTGGAACTCACTCTTAGTCTTTTCCAGAATCTGTTCCCGGTGGGCAACGAACAAGACGCGCTTGGCCTGTGCTTCTTTAACTGCTAGTGCAGCAAGGATCGTCTTCCCCGTGCCGGTAGCGGAAATTATGAGGCCTTTCCGCTCGCCTGACTGCCTCAAGTCAGCGATATTCGACAGCGCTACCTGCTGCATTTGATTGGCGATAACTGGGCCCTCGGGCAGCAACTTTGTGTGCGTGTTTTTCGAAACTGGAGGTACGCGGTTCTGTTCGTACTCATCGACCCATTGATGAGTTAGTGGGATGCAACGGTTACGTTGCATATCAATGGCCGTCTCAATTTGGAATGTGATATCACCATTCTGGTGACTGGAAAAGTGCAGATTCCACTCTTCGTTTTCCTGGAGCGCCTTTTGCGTCAAATTTGTGCTGCCGACGATGGCTGAAAGCTCAACCTCTTTGTAAAAGAGGTATCCCTTTGGATGAAAACCCCGGTGATGATCCTCAGGGTAGATGTAGATGTTCAGTCCCTCAATTTCGAGTAGTTCTCTGAACATCGATGGTGAATTGAAATCAAGGTAGTTCGACGTGATGATCGTCATTGGGCCAGAAAACTGAAGGAGATCCTCCTTCAGCATGGCAAGGGCGGCCGGAGAAATAAATGCTACTGAAAATATGAAACTCGTAGCGGTGCGTAGCTCCTCGCGGAGCGCATTGTACATAGTGGCCGACTCATCGTTGCGAATGAGTCGGGGATTGTATTTTTTGTCGGCAACGATGTTCTTATCGATGAAGCCGTAGCGTAGGTCTCCGACCAGGGAATTCATCATTGTTTTAGCATACTAAATGCACGTTGCGTCGCTTGTATTGATTACTGTTCGTTTACAAGAATGTCGACTGTAGGGATGTCCGCTGGCGCCCAATCAACGGAATAAAGTTCGACCGGTTCTAACCAACGATATTCAGTGTGCTCCGTTAGCTTGATTTCGGGAGAAGAAACGGAACAAAAGTATGTCGCAAGTGAGATAACGGCGAAGTCATACTCATGGTCGACAGTGAGAATGTGGTTCCCGATCTCAGCGTCAAGTTTTAGCTCTTCTCTTAGTTCACGGGCTAGAGCCTCACGAGGGGACTCGCCTTCTTCGATCTTTCCACCGGGGAATTCCCAATAGTTTTCCATCGAGCGACCTGGGCCGCGTTGTGCGGCGAATATTTTTCCTTCGTAGGTAAGAACGGCACCTACAACTTCGATTCGTTTTTTCATCTCAACTCCGCGTTCTGTCATTGCGCCTCATTCTAGTAATCGTCACTGTTTGCAGATCGGGCTATGGTGAACTCTTGGGCCTCTTATGTTCTCTTTTGCACAGTAGAAAGGACCGTTACCTTGTCAGCTTCCCGTTCGCGCGACCTGCTTCGTCGTAAAGCAAAGTGCGAATCTCAGCCGGATATCGCATCGGAGGTGGGAAGCAAACCACAAGGTCTGAATCCTCGGCAGGGTGAATTAGACGGGACTAAACAGCCGATTCCGCGAGAGATTTGGATTCTGGTCAGCGCTGCGTTCATCATTGCGCTGGGCTTCGGTCTGATTGCACCGATCTTGCCGCAGTACGCGCGCAGCTTCGATGTGGGGGTGTTCGCGGCCAGCTTCGTGGTCAGTTCGTTCTCCATTTTCCGGCTAATCTTCGCGCCGGCATCGGGCTCACTGGTAGAGAAGCTCGGATATCGACGCACGTACCTAACCGGCATCAGTATTGTCGCGTTCTCGACTTTGCTTGTCGGTATTGCGCAGACATATTGGCAACTGCTGGCGTTTCGTGCGCTCGGAGGCATCGGTTCGACGATGTTTACGGTCTCGGCAATGGGGCTGATTGTGCGGATTTCACCGCCGGAGATCCGCGGTAAGAGCTCGGCCGCCTACGGCACAGCCTTCCTGTTGGGCAATGTCTTTGGCCCGATCATTGGTGCTGCAATGGGCGCATGGGGCATGCGGATGCCGTTTTTCATCTACGGTGGGGCGCTGATCGTGGCAACGATTGTGGTCGGCATGTCGCTGAGTGCGGAGCATCTTCGCCATGTAGTGCCCAAGCGCACGACCCCGGTGCTGAGGTTCTCCGAGGCAATCCGTGACTCGGCATATCGGAGCGCACTAGTCGGAGCCTTCGCCAACGGTTGGTCGAACTTCGGTGTGCGCGTCGCGATTGTCCCGCTGTTCGCCGCGGCAACGTTTTCCCATGTTGGCACCCCAGAACCGGGCAGCGATGGGGCAGTAGCCGCCACTGCCACAGCTGGTTTCGCGCTGACGGCCTTCGCGCTCGGCAATGTCACGGCACTGCAGTTTTCCGGCCGTCTCTCCGACCGCATCGGCCGTCGCCCTCTGCTCATCACGGGCCTGTTCATCAACGGCGTGTTCACGGGCGCTATCGGATTTAGCAGCGGTGCCATTCCGCTACTGATTCTCTCCGTCCTCGCGGGTTTCGGCGCTGGCATGATCAATCCATCGCAGCAGGCCGTGCTTGCCGACGTCATCGGCGCCAACCGCCAAGGTGGAAAGGTGCTGGCCAATTTCCAGATGGCTCAGGACTTCGGAGCGATCTCTGGCCCGCTGATTGTCGGCGCAATTGTGGATGCCGCAGGGTTCAAGGCCGGTTTCTTTGTTTGCGGTGTCATTTCGCTGGTCGCAATGGTGGGCTGGATCTTCGGGCGAGAGACTCTACCAGCCCACTCGTCGAACAGCGGAGCCAAAGAAGCCGAAGCAAAAACAGCTTAAGCAGAAGCGGATTTGCTAGTTTCCTTGCCTTCATCGACCTTTCGGCAAATAGCCACATAGATAGCGCCAGTAATGTTATGCACCACAGCGGCCACCGCGCCGGGAAGCGCTGCCTCCGGGGTAAAGAACTTCGCTGCCATACCGGAGGACAGGCCAGCGGACTGTGTGCCGACCTCCACGGCCACCGTGCGCTTGCCCGCAGTCGGCATCCCCACCAGCTGGCCTGCAAAGAAGCCGAGCACGTAGCCCAGAACGTTGTGGATGATCACAGCCACAAACACAATCAGGCCAATGTTCGCCAGGCTCTCAGCGTTCTTGGCCACGGCACCGAAGACCACGCCACCGATACCGAGAATAGAAATCCACGGCAGGATTGGGAGGATCTTGTTAATAAAGGTATCGGCCACAAAGCGGATAATCAGACCGCCAATCACTGGCAGGAGGACTGTCTGACAGAGGCTCCAGGCCATCCCGAGGCCGTCGACCTCCGTGTGCGCGTCGGCAAGCACGAGCATAAGAAACGGCGTCATAATCGGCGAGACCAGCGTCGACACACTGGTCATGGCGACGGACAGTGCGACGTCACCGCGTGCCAGGTAAGCGATGACGTTCGACGAGGTGCCGCCGGGGACGGATCCCAGCATCAGCAGGCCGACGGCGAGTGCCGGGTTGAGGCCGAGGGCTTTCGCCACGGCAATCGCTAGCAGCGGCATGATGACAAACTGAGCAATGACGCCGAAGAGAATCGCCAACGGGCGCTTAGCGACCTGCTTAAAGTCCGGGATGGTCAGGGTGAGGCCCATCGCGAACATGATGATCATCAGGAAGTACGTGATGTAATCCGTCAGCGGAGTAAACGGGGCGGGGAAGAAGAATGCCAGCGCCGAACCCGCCAAAATAAAGCCCGGAAACCCGAGAACTTCAATCATTGCCGAGAGCTTCGACGGCTGTGTATCCGGCTGCCCGCCATTCCCAGAAAACTCGTCGGGATAATGTGGTTTTAGCGGGGACTGCCGGGGCGATGACGGCTGCGGTTCAGATGAATTACTATTGCTGGGCATTTTCGAGCGACCTTGGGTTTATACGTTGTGTAGTTGCAAAAGTCCGCCGAACGGTGGGTGTTCCACGGCGGAAAATAGCTGATATGTGTACAAACTTGTAGGGAAAATGTTAGCCACCTCACCCCAGGAAATTACAAAATAGGCACCCCGAAGTGGGTGCAATGCGCTCGCTTAACGACGGCCCCAGCGCCGGGGCCTCATCCAAGAAATCGACCGCCTAGTGTTGTGACCTTGCGGACAGGAAATGGTTTTTTGACCGACGGTGGCGTAGTCTGGGCAGTCGGTGTGAAATCCTGACGACAATGTCGCAGAGAATCTGGCAGCGGTATAAATTCGCTGGTGAAACGCTTGAAAGTGCATAGTGCATGATGGGCGCCCCTCCTCGGAAGTAAAAGCTGAATTGGGTTTGGGCGCAATTTTTCGAAGTATGTGCAAGAGAAGCGATGTCATCGCAATTCCGACGTGAGAGCACTGAAAAACAAGAACGTAAATTGGGCGGGTCATGTATGTGCGACCCAACTGTGAGTAATCAACTGTTGAATATTGAGTGTGCGGGCGAAAAGGCCCAGGAAGAGCCCCAAATGGCTAATAATGAAATGAATGGCAGCGTCGAGGAAAACCGCGAGGATCAGCGCGAAAACCGCGAGGACGCAATTGTGAAGGCCGAGGATGTAGTGGCCGAGGAAGCACCGGTGGTCGAAGAGAAGGCCGCTGAGGAAAAGACCGAAAAGGCCGAGGTCAAGGAAAAGTCCGAAAAGGCTGAGAAGAAGGCCGAAAAGAACAAAGACGACAACGACGACACCGTCGGCTTCGATGAGCTTGAGCTGCCGGATGACATTGTCAATGCAGTTCGCAAGGTTGGGTTTGAGACTCCGTCCCCAATTCAGGCTGCTACTATCCCGACTCTGATGAGCGGCCGCGACGTCGTCGGCCTGGCTCAGACTGGTACCGGTAAGACCGCGGCGTTTGCGCTGCCGATTCTGGCTCGCATTGATCGCTCCGTCCGCGCACCTCAGGCTCTGGTGCTTGCTCCGACCCGTGAGCTGGCGCTGCAGGTTGCGGACTCCTTCCAGTCGTTTGCTGATCACCTGGGCAAGATTCAGGTCCTGCCAATCTACGGTGGTCAGTCCTATGGAGTGCAGCTGTCGGGTCTGCGCCGAGGTGCGCAGATTATCGTCGGCACGCCTGGTCGTGTCATCGACCACCTGGAGAAGGGCTCGCTGGACATTTCCGACCTGCGTTTCCTGGTGCTGGACGAGGCCGATGAGATGCTGCAGATGGGCTTCCAGGAGGATGTCGAGCGCATTCTTGCCGACACCCCGGATGACAAGCAGGTCGCGCTGTTCTCGGCTACCATGCCGGCTGCGATTCGTCGCCTGTCCAAGCAGTACCTGACGGAGCCGGAAGAGATTACCGTCAAGTCCCAGACTCGCACTGCGGACAACATTCGCCAGCGCTTCCTGATGGTCAGCCACCGCAACAAGCTGGACGCGCTGACCCGCATCCTCGAGGTCGAGGAATTCGAAGCGATGATCATGTTCGTGCGCACCAAGCACGAGACCGAGGAGCTCGCCGAGAAGCTGCGTGCCCGCGGATTCTCCGCTGCTGCCATCAACGGCGATATCCCGCAGACTCTCCGTGAGCGCACGATTGATCAGCTCAAGGACGGTCGCCTGGACATCCTGGTGGCAACCGATGTGGCTGCTCGTGGCCTGGACGTTGACCGCATTTCTCATGTGGTCAACTACGACATTCCGCACGACACCGAGTCCTACGTCCACCGCATCGGTCGTACCGGCCGCGCTGGCCGCTCCGGCGAGGCGCTGCTCTTTGTCACCCCGCGTGAGGGACGCCTGCTGCGCTCGATCGAGCGTGCAACCAAGTCGCAGCTGCACGAGATGAAGCTGCCGACCGTCGATGAGGTCAACGACTCTCGCAAGCAGAAGTTCGCTGATGACTTGACCGAGGCGCTTGCTGATTCGCAGGTTCCGGTCTTCCGTGAGCTCATCGAGGAGTACGCAGAAGAGCACGACACCCCACTGGTTGATATCGCCGCCGCTATCGCTGCGCAGGCACAGTCGGGCGACTTCCTAATGAAGGAGCCGCCGCGTGGCCGTCGTAACGACCGTGACCGTGATCGTTTCGACCGCGACCGCAACCGTGGCCGCGATGGTCGCTCCCGCGGTGAGCGCGGTCAGGGCAAGCGCGCTGACCTGGTCGAATTCGACCGCGAAGGCACCGCAACCTACCGCATCAGCGTCGGTCGTCGCCAGCACGTCCGCCCGGGTGCCATCGTCGGTGCCATCGCCAACGAGGGTGGCCTGTCCTCCAAGGACTTCGGGCACATCGACATCCGTGGCGATCACACTCTGGTTGAACTGCCGGCCAACCTGCCGCAAGAAGTCATCAACAACCTCTCCGATACTCGCATCTCCGGCCAGCTCATTGGGCTGAAGCTTGACGACGGCACCTCGGTCGACGACAGCGATGACTACCGCGGTGGCCGTGGTGGCTACCGTGGCGATCGTCGTGATGGCGGCCGTGGTCGCGGAGGATACCGTGGTGGTCGCGGTCGCGACGACCGTCGTGGTGGTGGCCGTGGCCGTGGCGGCTACCGTGGAAGCTTCGATGACGGTGACGATTTCGGTGGCCGTGGTCGCGGTCGCGATGACCGTCGTGGTGGCGGTCGCGGTCGCGGTGGCTACCGTGGTGGCCGTGATGACCGTCGCGGTGGTTACCGAGGCGGACGCCGCTAAACCTGCTAGGTGAGGTGAGCTGGGGGGGGGGGAGCGTCGTCAGGCGACAACCGACGACCGCCCTTGGCGCTGACCTAGAAAATAAAAAAACTGCCGGTGCGCATGTACTTCCAAGCCCTAAAAGTCGGGCCGAAACGTACAGGCGCACCGGCAGTTTTATTGTGTCTGAGCGTGAGCTCTAGATGAAGAACATCAGGATGCCGGCGACAACCCACAGCAGGGAGAAGATGCCGGAGAACATAGCCAGCTGGCCCTTCTGCTTGTCCCAGTCGAGCTCTTCAGCCTTCTTGCGACGCTCGATGAACTCCGGATCGTCAGCATCCTCGTCTTCGTCAGCGATGCCGAGGCCGGCCATCATCAGACGCTGACGCGGAATGACCAGGAAGAACAACAGTGCCCAGGCGATGATAGCCAGCAGAATTGCGGCGTGCATTGCCCCGGACTTCATGTAGGTCGACACATCGGTGAACATGACACCGAAGCCGAGCAGCGGCACGAGCAGCGACCACATGCCGTAGGTGCGCGAAATGGCGTGCATGGTGCGCGCGGCGCCGACCGTTCCAGCCTCTCCGCCGCGGGCTGCAAGCGCGAGCTTCGGGAACATCGAAATTGCGACAGTCACCGGTCCAAGCAGCAGAATTGCCGCCAGGACGTGAACCATAAGAACTACGTTTTGCACGTATTACCTTTCCACGACTGAATGTAGGCCTCGCGTTCAAGCGAGGAGTGGCCTGGATACTTCTTTATTAAGACCAGTCCTTAACTTAACGTGCTCGCACTATTTTCTCTATTTCGTGCCTTTCCTCGCGCGGATTCCACACGCAGTGGCCATCGCCTTCCAGTCTGCCGACGATACGGGCAGGTCCCATTTAATGGCCACCGCTAAGTAACGATGCGAATAGTCACACGCCTTCGTATCCTCAGGAAGCCATTCGGCCGGGCTGGCATCTCCTTTATCCCGGTTGACCGCGCTTCGCGTGGGTACGAGGTTGGTCTCGATATCGTTGCCAAATCGCCGACGCCGCTCGGCATCCCAGGTGTAGGCTCCGAAATCCCACGCCGCTGCCAACGGATAAATGTGGTCGATATCGACCTCATGCGCCCCCACCGGGTCACCCGTGTAAGGGTCGGGGATTTCGCGCAGGGAGTCGTCGTCAAGCGAACATACAGAGCCCCCGAACCACGCCGCCAACACTTTATGGCGTGTATTGCAATCGGCAGAACCTGCCCAGACGTCGAAGCGCTCGCGCTTGTACCCGGTGACGGTGGGGCGGCCTGCGACGACGCGCACAGTGCGCAGTTGCTTGACGACGGCTTCCGCGTCCGGCCCAGCGGGGGAGGATGTGACGAGAACTCGCGTAAGTGCAAAGGATGAGACAAAGGCGGCGGTCAAGACGGCGGCTAGGATGGCAAATAAAAAAGGGCGCATACCTAGTTGGGCGCGAAAAATACTTTTTCGGTTCCCTTGTAGGTATGCGCCGGGGCTAGCCTGTGGGGCTAGCGGAGGCCAAGCTTAGATCGAAGCGTTAGACCAGAGCCTGCTTTGCTGCGTGGTCGAACTCTTCCTTGATCTTCTCATTCGGTTCCTTCGTGGCCAGCGTGACGATGATCATCACGACAGTTGCAGCGGCGAAGCCCGGGACGATCTCGTAGAGAGTGTCGCTGAGCGAGCTCATGCCCCATGCGAAGGAGACAACCGCACCGGTGATCATGCCGGCAGCAGCACCTGGCGTGTTCAGGCGCGACCAGTAGAGGGCGGCCAGCAGCACCGGGCCGAATGCCGAGCCGAAGCCAGCCCACGCGAAGCCAACCAGATCCAGAATGGAGCTGTTCGGGTTAGCAGCGATGATTGCGGCGATGATGGCGATCAGCGCGACGGCGACGCGGGAGAGAGCCATGTAGGTCTTCGGACGCAGGGACTTGTTGACCGTTGCCTTGAACAGGTCCTCGATTAGCGCGGAGGAAGACACCAGCAGCTGCGAGGAAATGGTGGACATGATTGCTGCCAGTACTGCAGTCAGAATCAGGCCTGCAATCAGCGGGTGGAACAGGATGCGGGTCATGTCCAGGAAGATGGTCTCGTAGGAAGACGCATCAGTGACCGAAGCATCTGGGTTCGTAGCGAAGAAAACAGTTGCGGTCAGCGCCACGAGGACGGAGCCGAGCATGCACAGTGCCTGCCAGCCAACGCCCCAGCGGCGGCCCTCGGTTGCGTCCTTTGCACTACGCAGAGCCATGAAGCGAACGATAATGTGCGGCTGGCCGAAGTAGCCCAGACCCCAGCCGAGCAGACCGATAATCGTGATTAGCGGAATGCCAGCGAACGGATCGAAGAAGGCCTCAACCGGCTGTCCCTCGCTGCCCGGGTAGGGGTTGTTAGCAGCAAAGCTGAAGATGTCCGAGGCGGAGTTGCCATTGTTGATTAGGTAGATGATGCCGACAGTCGGAACCGCCAGCAGTGCGATGAACATAATGATGCCCTGCACCGTGTCTGTGTAAGACACCGCCAGGAAGCCACCGAACAGGGTGTACGCGACAGTGATAGCCGCTACCAACAGCATGCCGACGAGGTAGTTGCCACCGAACGTCGACTCCCAGTAACGGCCACCTGCCACCATGCCCGAGGAGACGTAGAAGGTGAAGAACAGCAAAATAATCAGGCCTGCGGCAACGCGCAGCACCTTCGACGTATCGTGCAGACGATTCTCCAGGAACGACGGCACGGTAATCGAGTTACGAGCAATCTTGGTGTAACTACGCAGGCGTGGTGCGGTGAACTTCCAGTTCAGCCATGCGCCTGCGACCAGGCCGATTGCAATCCAGGTCTGGTTCAGACCCGAAAGGTAAATCGCGCCGGGCAGACCCATCAGCAGCCAGCCGGACATGTCCGATGCACCCGCTGACAGTGCCGCGACGAACGGATGTAGGCCGCGGCCGCCAATCATGTATTCGTCATACTCTGCAGTCTTTTTCCATCCGGTCCAACCGATGTAGACCATCAACAGCAGATAAATGACTAGTGCGATGATGAACCATGTGTGTTGGTCCACAGGGCAACTCCTCATTATTTATTAGTCGTACAGTCGGACTCGCGCACTACCTAGCGCACCAAAAAGCATTTTCGGCGCACAACTCAGTTTCGCTTAATCAAGTCTGCTTGACGACGTTCACAGCGCCGCGGCAGCATCGAGCCAAAAAGTGGCCGACGTCCACGGTGGAACCTGCGGTTCGCGATTCAGCACAGCTTCAGCTTCCGGACTATCTTCGACAGTCAGCGGAGCCTACTGGCACATGCGAACCATGGCAGAACTATTGCACGAGTCACACATTTTTAATTCTTGTGGCCTATACGACGTTTTCATGTGATGCGCTGCATTGCAAGATAAGAAGCGTTGAAAAAGCTTTTAAAAATCGGTTAAGTGCGACAAATTACCTGGGAAAAGGTGTATTTGGGTAGAGGAGGAGTAATTTTTGCAAGATACATAATTCGAACATGCGTGCTAATGTTGTGGTGTGGTGGAAAAGCTGATCCGGGGTGCGTGGCAGAATCGTCATTGAACAAATATCTGGTGGCGAAGTCGCCGGGTGATTAGACGGTGATGACTGAGCAAGCAGTGGGGAGGAAGTAATGGACCAAGTTGCTAAGTCAGCGGTGCCGTTGCTGCTGCACGCGGTCTGGAAAGATGATTCGGGTCTTCACCTATGGGTGGAGCGGCCAGAGGGGCACCGGATTATTGCGGACGTGGATTTGCTGGAAGTCCCGGCGCATCAGCGTCGGCTTTTTGCAGTGCTGGACCAGGGGAGTCGAGCGCAACTGACGCTAAAACTGCGCACACCGAAGGGGCGGGCAGTAGAGAAAGCGGTACCCACATGGGTGTTCCCGCCATGGGCTGCGGTGACGGCACTGGTGCAATTGCAGGAGGAAGTTTCCTCGGCGGCGATGGCACCGGATCTTCGGTTCTTTGTGGATGTTGTACAGGGATTGGATGCTTTCGCACGCTCTGGGCGGGCATTGGTGGCGCTGACGTGGGAAGACAATGAGTGGTGGCCGACGTGGCGGATGTCGGAGGGGCTGAGTGAGATTGCTTGGCAGAGTCAGGTCATTTCTCGTACACCACCGGTATTGATTGATAACGGAGGCGCCACGGTGGCTGAGGATTTCATCAATCGGATGTTTCATTGGGTCACCAACGCGCTTCTGGCCGATCTGGATGAACCGGCAGAACAGCGGCAGAGTTTCGTGCGGTCGTTGTTGCAGTCTCAGTCCCTGGGGCGTGCGACGCCGGGGGTGGCGCAGTCACTGGCAAAGTGGAGGCTGTCGGCCGATGGTGAGGATGTTCGTCTGCAGCTAATGGTGCAGGAACCTGTTGGTTTTGAAGGCCAGCTGGAAGACTTGCCGGATGTGGATCTTCCGCAGCTGTTGGAGTTGCGGAATCGAGCGGATGAAGAAGGCGGCTCAGTAACTCGCTTCAATCCTCGTTCAGCTGCGGTGGAACATGAGACTCTATGGCCATTGCGGATGTACTACCGCATCGGCGTCGCAGCTCCGGAGCGCCTGAATCCAGAAATGTGTCGCCGGTCCGTGCTGTCGCTGCTTCGCCCGCAGCTATTGGCGGCACAGGAGGCATTCCCAACGCTCAAATATGCGAAAGCAGCGGGACACCCGGGCTTGGATCTGCTGCTGACCTCAGAGCAGCTGATAGAGCTTATGACTGATGGCATCTCGCAGCTGGCAAAGGTTGATATCGATGTGATGCTGCCGCCGAACTGGAAGTCAGTGGAGACCACCCTGCAGTTGCACACTGAAGTCGTCCAGTTAGATCCGACGGGGCCTGCTGGGCGCCGTTCGGAACCGAAACTCGGATTTGACCAACTGGTTGATTACGAGTGGAAGCTGGCCGTGGGGGATGCCGTACTGACGGAAGCGGAAATGCGTGAGCTCGCTGCATCGAGTACGGGGCTAGTGCATCTGCGAGACCATTGGGTGCACGCGAACCCAGAGGTAGCTAGGGAAGCCCTGAAGTTTTTGGTGGAGCAGACCAAGGCCGGGGAGGAAACCGGTAAGGGGCAAGCCACCCTGAAAGAGCTGGTCTTCGACGGTGGCTTAGAGTCGCAAGCTCCAGCAGCAGTGCCAGTCGCCCCCAGGGACCCCTCTTGGCTCAAGGCGTTGGTGTCGAAGTACTCAGACGGTTCCACGGCCCTCGCAGAGTCGGTCGAGGTGCCACCGAGTTTTGTCGGTGAGCTGCGGGAGTATCAACAGCGCGGTGTGGAGTGGCTGGCGGATATGTCCAACCGCGGCTTTGGTGTCATTCTCGCGGATGACATGGGGCTCGGTAAGACTGTGCAAATTCTGGCGCTGTTGGAGTATGAGCGCTGCCGTCGGAAAGCAGATGCTACGGCTCAAGGGCACAAGACTTCGCTGCTGGTGGTTCCGACAGGTGTGTTGCGCAACTGGGCAGCAGAAGCGGCAAAGTTCACTCCAGAGCTTAAGGTTGGGCTGCTGCATGGTTCAAACCGCCCTCATGGTGGGGAACTACAAGAATTTATCGGAAAACACGATGTTGTTGTGACGACCTATGGTGTTGCTACCCGCGATGTGAACGAACTCGCCCAAGTGCAGTGGGATCATGTGATTGCTGACGAAGCACAGGCAATTAAGAACCCCAACGCCCAGGTATCCAGAGCGCTGCGGAGCCTGGGCTCGCGGCACAACATCGCCATGACTGGTACTCCGGTGGAAAACGACTTGGGCGAGCTGCGCACCATCATGGATTTCTGTAATCCAGGCATGCTGGGGTCGGCGAATGCATTTCGCAACAAGTTTGCGATTCCCATCGAGCGTGATGGGAATGCGGAAATGCTACTGCAATTGCAGTCGATTACAGCACCTTTTATTCTGCGCCGACTCAAGTCGGATCCAGCTATTGCGCCGGACCTGCCCAAGAAGAATGAGCAGGTGGAGATGGTTCCTCTCACGACGGAGCAGGCTTTCTTGTATCAGGAAGCTGTGAAGGACATCGAGGACAAGCTCAAGCGCTCGAAGCGGAATCGCTCTGGCAACTTCGGGCGAAAGAGCATCATCCTCGGCGGCATCATGAAGTTGAAGCAGATTTGCAACCACCCAGCGCACTACCAGCACGACGGCTCAGGGCTGCTTAATCATGGGCAGCATCGCTCGGGCAAGGTTGCACGGCTGGAAGAGCTCGTCGATGAGATTGTCCAAAACGGTGAACGCGCGCTTGTGTTCACGCAGTTCGTGGAGTTCGGCAAGATGCTCGCCCCTCATTTCAGCAAGCGCCTGGGCGTGGACATTCCGTTTATCCAAGGGGCAATGACTCCGGCACAGCGCGAGAAAGTAGTGGCAGAGTTTAATGCCCCGGACGGCCCACCAATCATTTTGCTGTCTACTCTCGCGGCAGGTGTTGGCATCAACCTGGTTGCCGCCAACCACGTCATTCACATTGACAGGTGGTGGAATCCAGCAGTTGAAAACCAGGCCACGGACCGCTCTTACCGCATCGGTCAGCGTAAAGACGTACACGTGCACAAGCTGGTCAGTGTGGGAACGCTTGAAGAGCGTATCGACGAGCTGATTTTCGAGAAGGCAGAATTGGCGGATGCGGTTGTGCGCGCTGGTGAAACCAAGCTGACGGAGATGGACTTTCACCGTTTGCGGTCTCTGTGGCAATTGGACAAGGACAAGATTCAGTCACTGCGTGAATCGATGGACGCAGCGGAGTCAAAGTCCGGTGGGACGGTGACCGATGGGGTGAACCCGGAGGGCACGGCATCGGACTCCACAATCTCGGATGACGATTCGATTCCCAACAATGTGACCCCGTTTAGGGTCCAGAAGAGGTGGTACTGATGGCCGGTGACGGAGACGTGACATGGGGCGACAATGTCATCTTTGCCGAGTTTGGCAAGGGGCCCTCTGGAAAGCGTGGTCGTAAAAGGACTACGGCGCGAAGCGCGCCAGCAACCAGCTCGACGATTGAAAAGCTCCTGGCCACCCAGGACTGGGCTGGTGCATTTACCGGACAGCAGCGACGTGGAACCGCAGCGCGCGTGGCGGTCGAGCCACGTACTACTTTTGCCCGGTGGGTGTGGGAGTTCATCATCCGTGGCGCTGATTCGGGTCGTGTTCACAGAGGTGAGAAGTACAGGTTCGACGGCAATGTGCTGGGGCTTCGAATCGCGGATGGCTACATCATCGGTGAAGTGCAGGGCAGCCAGCCGGAACCATTTTCAGTCTTTATTCGGTTCCCACGGCGGGAGCAGAAACAAACTGACGACGTACTGCGGTGGTTGGTGAACAATCCGTCGGCCTTCACAGAGTTTGAGCACGGCGAGTTGCCGTATGAGCAGATGGAAATGCTGTTGTGCGATGGCGAAGAGCACATTTACAGCGAATGCACCTGCCCGGACCCGGCACCTGTGTGTAAGCACACCGTTGCAGTTGCCGCTCAACTTGTCGCTGATATCGACCGCGATCCGCTGTCGCTACTACAGCTGCGCGATTATCCGCAGCGCGAATTGCAACGCCGGCTTCAGGAACTAACACAGCTGCGAAACCGGACTGCGCCGAAGCGCCTCGGGCTTGGTGGCGCGGTTCGGGAGAATCCCAATAAAACCGCCCAGAAGTCGAATGACGCTGGTGGAAAAGATAGCGGTGACAACGAGCAGAAGAAGGTTGCCGAACTTTTCGCTGTCGAAGCCGACTACTGGGGCAATGATTTGGAACGAGTCAGTGTTCCTTCGCTCGAGGTTATTGACCCACTAACAGTTACCGACCGCAGTTTGCTGCATGAAGCATTGCAGCCAACCTGCGTAATTTCGAGAGAGACCATTCGTGCAGTCGCTGATTTGGAAGATTGTTGGCAACATCTGCAGGAATCGCTGAGCCTGGGACAAAAGGAGCGCTAGTCATGAAATTCATTCACACCTCAGATTGGCAACTGGGAATGACTCGGTGGTTCCTAGAGCTCGACGGCGGTGAAGCCCAAGCTAGGTTCCACGAAAGTCGACTCAACGCCATCGATCGCATCGGCGAGTTGGCGATTAGCGAAGGCGCTGAGTTCATTGTCGTCGCTGGAGACGTGTTCGATTCCAACACATTGCCGGACAAGGTGTTTTTGCGGGCTCTTGAGCGAATCGCCAAGCTACCCGTGCCGGTGTATTTCCTACCCGGCAACCATGATGCGCTTGATGCTTCTTCCATTTATCGACGTAGTGCTTTCGAATCTTTGGAAGACCGAGGAGTTTACGTAATTCGCGACAGCGCGCCCATTGCAATCCGTGACGGGGTGGAACTCATCGGTGTGCCAGTGCGCGGCAAGTATTCGGCAGACGACATCGTGGCGGAAATAGCCACGGAGCTTGAGCCCGCCGATGGAATCCGAGTGATGGTCGCACACGGCCAAGTAGAAGGCTTTGGTGCTGATGCAGGAGCCACCATTGATCTGACCAGCTTGGAACAAGCTATTGACCGCGGGGCGTTGCACTATGTTGCGCTGGGGGATTCCCACTCCACGAGCCAACTCGATCATGCTGGCAGAGTTTATTTCTCCGGCGCACACGAAACCACAGCGTACGACGACAAAGAACGGGATTCCGGCAATGCACTCGTCGTCGACATTGTAGAGAGCGGCCCCGAAAAGGACTCAGTTACCGTGGCCTCCCACCGAGTGGGGCAGTGGGCTTTTCATGCCATCGACATGGATATCACTGGTGCGGAAGACCTCGATGAGTTCTTTGCTGAACTGGACGGTATCGAGGCGAAGACAGACACAGCGGTGAAGTATTCATTGCGAGGAACCGTGACACTGTCGGAGTCGACTACCTTTGAAAATCGACTTGAGCAGTATCAACAGCTTTTCGCTGCACTTTATCGCCGGGAAAGTGGCTCCGATTTGACGGTGGTTCCGTCCGAGGGGGATATCTCTAATCTCAATCTCACCGGTTATCCGCTCATAGCTGCAGAAAAACTAACGGTCTTGAGCAAAGGGCGAACCGAGAGCGGCAGCCCCCTATCAGAATCTGAAACCACCGCAGCAGCCGATGCGCTTCGCTTGCTGGCGCGCCTGGCCGGAGAGAAGGAATAAATCATGCGTTTTCACGACATCGAATTACACAATGTACGTGCGATTGATTCACTCTCAATCACAGGGCTCGCCGAGCGTGGCGTGGTAGTGATTTCCGGTGAAAACGAGTCAGGTAAGACGACAATTGCCAAAGCTATTCACGTTGCGCTGACGACAAAATGGAAGTCCAGGTCAAGCGAAGCGCTTAGTCTGAACAGTCACTCCAGCCAGGAAAAGCCGCAGGTTAAGCTCCGGCTGGAGCTTGACGGCTACGAATTTACGCTGGACAAGGTCTTTGGTAGCACCAAGGACACCGGCACAATCGTCACCGTCCACTCTCCGACAGCCGAGGTTCTTAAAGATGACCAGGCGGAAGAGTGGCTGGCCGCCCGAATGCACAATGCGGACACCAAGAACCTGTGGCAGGTTTTCGTTGCTGAACAGGGACAAGCGCAAAAGACACTCTCCTTGGGCGGGTATGCGCAGGTCACAAGCGCACTGCAGTCGGCATCGGGGCAGCGCGCGGAAACCGCAGAAGAGGTAGGTCTGTTTGAAGCCGTTGAAGCTGAATACGGCAACTATTTCCAAAAAAATGGCAAAGAGCGCAAGCAGCTTACCGACGTAGACAAGGAGCTGGCGGAAGCCCAGCGGGTGCGCGACGAAGCGGCGAAAAAGGTCCGGGAATTCGAAGCGCTCAATGAGGAAGCTGCTCGTAATGAAGAAAGCCAACACACGCAGCGGGCATCGTTGCCAGAAGCCAAAAACGAAGTCGAGCATTGGGCGCAGGCACTCGAAGAACTCGAAAAGTTCAGGGTTGCCGTGTCCCAGGCACAGGAGGTCTCTGCAGCGGCGAAGCAGAAGCTGGACTTAGCTAAACAGGCTCAGCAAGAGCGCGAAACCTTCATTCAGCAGGCACAAGATGCCAGGGATCAGCATTCCGCCACAGAGAAGAAAGTTGCTGAACTTAAGGAAGCGTTCGATAAGGAGGTCGCAGCTTTAAAGAAGGCGCAGGAAAATCGCGATGCGGTTGTGACCGCGTACCGCGAAGCTCGAAAAGCAGAAGAGCTGGCTGCAGCTGAAGTCGCATTGGGGGAGAAGCGCAGCTTGGTCGAAGCTCTGTCGAAGCGAGTGGAGAAGCTCGATGAGCTCCGTGCACAATTGGCAGAGCACAAGGAGGTAATTGCACGAAATTCCGTTACCGAGGAGGTACTGGAAAAACTGTTGACCTGCGAACGCGAAGTTGCAACAGCCACCGCTGTGCTGGAGGCGTCGAGCCCGAGTGTGCAGCTCTCGGCTAGTAGTGCGCAGGAGGTCACGGTCGACGGCGAGAAAGTGGGGCTAGCGCCGGAGGCTGAGTCAGTTCAACGTGCGGTTACTAAGCCGTTGGCCATCGAAGTTGGCGACGTCACGGTTGCTGTTCAGCCCGGAGACGGCTCAGATTCGCAGCAGCGCAAGCTAGAAAAAGCAGAGATATCGCTCAAGGAACAGCTTGAGGCGGCAGGCGCTGATTCCGTCGCGGAAGCACAAGAGGCACACACACGACGTCGTGAAGCGGAAAAAGCAAGATTCCAGGTGGAGACATCCATAACTGCGGTGTCCGACGGTGTGGAGTATCACCAGCTCACCGCAGAGTTGGACGATGCGAAGGAAGAAGCACGAGTACAGGGCGAGCGGTATCGGGCACTTGCGGGCGAGGATGCGCCGACGGAGATTGACTTGGTAGCGGCGAAGGCTCGGTTGGAAGAAGCTGCAGCGGGGCGTAGGGATGCCGAGTCGAAGCGTGACAATGCCGATATGCGCTTGTCGAAGCTGGAAAAGCGTCCTGCACACGCCAACTATACGAAGGCCAGCAGCGAGCTTGAAGGGGCTCGGTCCGTCCTGAAGGTCCGCGAAGATTCGCTCACGACGGCGCGAGAAAAAGCCTCGGATGCCGAGATCTTTGCTGCGGTGGAAAACCGAGGCAAGGACTATGAGGCGGCAGAAGAGCAGCTGGCTACGGCTCTGAAAGAGCTGGCGCAGCGGGATGCCGACGACGTGGAAGCATCGCTCGCGGGCGCTAAGCAGCGACGGGATGCAGTTGAGAATCGCCTGGCTGAGCTGGAAAAGCGCCGGCAAGAGATTCGGGTGCACTTGGACTATTTCGACAGCGCGAATGAGAAGCTGGCAGCTGCTGAGGGGGTAGTGGAGCGAACACAGCGAGATCGGGACTCGATGCGTCGCCGTGCAGCCGCCGCCAAGACTCTTATGGAGGTAATGACACAGGCACGTGCGGCATCGCGGAATGCGCTGGCTGACCCCTTGCTCCGCAAGCTCGAAGAGTACGGCGGCGGTGTGTTCGGTGCGGGAACCCAGTTCACGATGAATGAGGACTTGCAGATTGAGTCACGGTCTAATGCCGATGGCAAGTTCGATGTCGATGAACTATCTGGTGGAGCGCAGGAGCAGCTGGACATTCTGCTGCGCTTGGCCGTTGCCGGTGTCCTGGAGGGCGGCCAAGGCGCTCCGGTGATTATTGATGATGCGTTAGGTTATTCAGACGAACACCGTTTGCGGCGGATGAATAATGCTCTTGCCAAAGCGGGGCGCGATATGCAGGTATTAGTCCTGACGTGCGATGAAGCCCGTTTTGATCGCGTGACAGGAGCGGAATTTATGAAAATTCAGGATTTGGTTTCAAGATAGTAGGCTCTGTACATATGCAAGATGTTCCGTGGTTAAGTGATGAAGAGCAGCGGTTATGGCGCTCAATTCTGAACGCTAAACGGGCCGTTGACAGGTCAATCGACCTTCAGCTGCAAGATTCTCTCGATATTTCCACTGCAGATTTTTCGGTTCTGGTTGTTCTCTCCGAGGCTGAAGACAATGTTGTGCGCATGCGCACCCTGTGTGAGTCCCTGGAATGGGACCGCAGCCGAATGTCGCACCAAATTACTCGCATGGAGCGACGTGGACTAGTAACTAAGGAACGCTGCGCCTGCGATAACCGTGGTATCGATGTCACGCTTACTGAACACGGTCGAACCGTGATTGAGAAGGCGGCGCCGAACCATGTGAAGCTTGTACGTCATGTCTTGTTTGACGTGCTCGGTGAAAATATCGACTATCAGGGGATTTCCGCTGTGCTCGATAAGATTGCAGCGACCGCCAATGCTGCGGTCACCGATTCCGTCGACGGAAAAGCAGAGTAGTCAAAAGTTTTTCTGTGAGTGTTTTCTCATTTGTCTCCGCTTCGAGGCTCTCACCATTAGCCTAGAGCAGTATGAACTCATTTGAATGGCTGAGTGATGATGAACAGCTCTTTTGGCAGTCGATGGTAGCTGCTTTTCGCGAGGTAGAGCGCAATATTGAGCGGAGCCTACGCACTCGCACCGGGCTGACGTTCGCTGACTTTACCCTGCTCATCGCTTTGCATGAGGTGGAGGATGGGATTCTGCATGTTGACAATATTTGTGATCGACTGAAGTGGAACCACCCCCGCGCGCTGCTGCATACCAACAGATTGGAAAAGCGCGGATTTATTCACACCGAAGATCACGGCGAAGACCCGGACTCGGATTATGTCGTCGTCCTAACAGGTGTTGGTCGACACGTGTTTGCCGAAGCGGCGCCGGATTACGTAGACACCGTTCGCCAGGAAGTTATTTCACCACTTGCTAATGAAGACCGCGAAGTGATGCTGAGGTGCTTCCAGTCGGTTCTCGAAAGGAAGTAAGACTTCCACGCCCTGCTAGTAAAACAACCACTAGCAGGGCGCTTTTTTCTCTACGTTTCAAGCTGTAAGGTAAGGCGTGCCTAAAGCAAAGGGGTGACTGTTCACTTCTCTTTGTGCACCCTAAGTACCAAAAATTACGCAGAAATAAACAAGGCAGAAACTGAAACGCATGAGAGTCAATATTTTCGCCAAGGCTAAAACCGCGCCAAAGACCAAAACTCTGGCCGCAATCGGGTGTGCAGCGCTGAGCTTCGTCGCTACAGCATGCGGTGCGGACGCAGAGTCGAACGAGGCTGCCGACAACAAAGGAGAACTCACTGTCACTGATGTCGCAGGTCGCACTGTGACCTTCGACAAGCAGCCAGAACGAGTCGTGCTCGGTGAAGGTCGCGCCATGTTTGTCACCGCGATGCTTGACCAAGAAAACCCGGGTGACCATGTTGTCGCCATGGGCAGCGATCTGCATTCGGGCGCACCATCGTTTGAAGCCAAGCTTTTCGAGACGAATCCAGAGCTGAAGGACATGCCGACCATCGGCAATATTGCCAAGGGCGATGTCACAGTTGAAAACCTCATCTCCCACGACCCAGATGTGGTCGTCATGACCCTTGACCACAAGAAGGCCGCGGAGGAGTCCGGCTTCCTCACCAAGCTCGATCAGGCAGGTCTGAAGTACGTATTCACCGACTTCCGTCAGAAGCCCCTGGAAAACACCGCCAAGTCCGTCGAGCTCCTCGGCCAGATCGTCGACGAGCAGGACAATGCCAAGAAGTTCACCGACTTCTACACTAAGCGCGTCAACGAGATCACCGAACGCGCCGCCAAGCTCGAAGACAAGCCAAAGACCCTTGTCTGGCGAGCAGCTGGTCTCAAGGATTGCTGCTCGACCGTCAACAAGTCCAACCTCGGTGACCTCGTCACAGCAGCCGGCGGTGAAAACCTCGGAGACAGCCTCATCAACACCGAATCGGGCGACGTGACCGCAGAGAAGGTCCTGTCCGTCCAGCCGGAGAAGATCATCGCCACCGGTGGTTCTTGGGCGCTCGATCCGAAGAAGCCGGAAGTGCTGCCACACGTCGAACTCGGCTACACCGCCACCCCAGAGACCGCACAGCGCACTCTGGAAGGCCTGCTGAAGACTCCGGGTTTTGACACCCTGACCGCGCCGAAGAAGGGTGATCTGTACGCCGCCTTCCACCAGTTCTACGACTCGCCGTACAACGTCTTCGCGCTCGAGCAATTCGCCAAGTGGATTCACCCAGAGGAGTTCGCTGACCTCGACCCGGTCGCTGACTTCGCCAAGTTCCACAAGGACTACCTGCCCTTCGAACTCAGCGGCACCTTCTTCACCGCGCTGGAGCCGACCAAGTAACCCATCTTCCACCATCGAAGAAGGAATCCGATGACTTACACCAATCTGCACGCTCCCGCGTCAGGGCTTGACGACGAACCCCGCGAGTCCACCTCCACCAACGGCAGTGGAGGTCAAGAGTCGCAGCCCGCCACCGAACAGCACGAGTGTCCGTCGTCAAGCACGACCTACGACTCTGCGCGACAGTACCGACGACGCTCCGCCCGGAAGATTGCCGTTATTGCGGTGCTGGTGGGGCTGGCCGTGTGCGCGTTTGTAGTAGCGACGATCGTGGGGCCGATGTCACTGAGTGTGGGGGATGTCGTCCGGGGCATCGTGAGCCCGAATGATGTTGACGAAACCACTCGTACGGTGCTGTGGAAGCTGCGCCTGCCTGCATCAGTGATGGCAGTGCTGATTGGTGCAGCGCTGTCGCTTGCCGGTGCACAGATGCAGACAATCCTCGACAACCCACTGGCGGAGCCGTTTACCCTCGGTATTTCGGCTGCAGCGGCGTTCGGTGGGGCGGCATCGATTGTGCTGGGCTGGGTGATCATTCCGCATGCGCAGTTCAACCTGGCGGCCGTGGCCTGGGTATCATCCGTCATCGCGGTGGCGATTGTGGCGGCGGCGTCGGTATGGCGCGGCTCGGGTAAGGAATCGATGATTCTGCTGGGTATTGGTCTGGTGTTTCTATTCCAAGCGCTGTTGTCGCTGTTGCAATACCGCGCGACTACCGAGGCGCTCCAGCAGATTGTGTTCTGGACGATGGGCTCGCTCCAGCGCGCGAACTGGGTGGCCAACGGCATTATTGCGGCGGCACTGCTGATCGCCATTCCGTTCACCATTCGCTATGCGTGGGCGCTGACGGTGCTGCGACTTGGCGATGCCCGCGCAAAAGCCGTGGGCATCAATGTGGATAGGCTGCGCATTGCGACGCTGATTGTAGCCTCGCTGCTGGCGGCAACCGCAGTGGCCTTTGCCGGCATCATCGGCTTCATCGGACTGGTCGGCCCACACATTGCGCGCATGCTGGTCGGTGAAGAACAGCGCTTCTTTGCCCCGGCATCGATGGCAGCAGGTGCGGCGCTGCTTGCGGCAGCTCATGCGGTATCCATCACGGTGGTGCCGGGTGTGGCAGTGCCGATTGGCATCATTACCGCAATCGTCGGTGTCCCATTCTTTGTCGGCTTGGTTTTCCTGCGTAAGAGGACGGTGTGGAACTAATGGGCGTATTTCTCGATGTCAACGAAGTAGCTGCAGGCTATGGTAAGCGGAAGGTGCTGCGCGGGGCGTCGATGCGCACGCTGAAGCCGGGTACGGTGACGGGTTTGCTCGGGCCAAACGCTGCGGGTAAGTCCACACTGATGACCACCCTGGCGGGGATTCGAAAGCCAATGGCCGGGGAGATTGCACTGACCCGTGACAATGAGCGGGTCGTCGGCTCCGAACTGCGCGATGTCGTCGGCTACGTGCCCCAGGATTTGCCAGCAAGTGCCTCGCTGACCGCATTCGAATCGGTACTGGTCTCTGGCCGGCGCGCCGGGCGTCTGCGCGTGCGCGGCTCCGAGATTGAGCATACTGCGGCGGTTCTCCGGAAGGTTGGTATTGAGCACCTTGCCGACCGCTTCGTCGGCGAGCTCTCCGGCGGTCAGCGTCAGCTCGTCGCCGTCGCGCAGATGTTTGTCCGCGATCCCGAGGTCATGCTTCTCGACGAACCCACCTCCGCCCTCGACCTGCGCCACCAGGTGGAACTCCTACAGCTCGTCCGCGCGGAAGTCGCCTCACGGAGCTCCTTGGCGCTCGTGGCAATCCACGATCTCAATCTCGCAGCCCGCTACTGCGATGAGCTTGTCATGCTTCACGACGGCCACGTGGTTGCCCAGGGGAGTCCTGCTGACGTTCTCACACCGGATCTTTTGGCCCGCGTCTATGGAATTCGAGCCCGCGTGCTTAATGATGGAGGCGTTCCTGTGGTGTGTCCTATTGAGGAAGACCAGGTTTCTGAGGCCGCATAGTGCGGATTTGGCTGGGGTGCGGGGCATTTCGCTAATCGCCCCAGCCAAGTGGTAACATCTTTTCTCGTTGCACTTGTTGTGCTTGTGCCACACGCCCCCGTAGCTCAGTGGATAGAGCGCCGGTTTCCGGTACCGAAGGTCGGAGGTTCGACTCCTCTCGGGGGCACGTCTTATCCCTTAAGCGGTTAGGTTCGATTAGATTCGCCTGGTTGCTTGAGGGATTTTTGTTTCGGGTGTACCTGGCGGAAGCGGACCAATCCGAGTTACTGACTGCGTTTATGACAAAAATGACCCAAAAAATGGCCTGAAAGTGTCATAAACTCACACAGTTTCACATGTGCAGCCCGTCGGGGGATCCCGGTTAATTGACCGGGCGACGAACCGTACCGTCCGGATAGCGGGCAAAGCGCCCCTCTTCAAAGGGTGCAACCGGATCGTTGGAATCAAACCGCCATGCGCCGAACTCGCCACGCTGGTAGGCATCGAATGCCTCAACGAGCTCTTCGCGGCTATTCGCGACAAACGGGCCATGCTGATACACGGGAGCGCCAATTGGTCGGCCTTGGAGGATGAGCGCGAAGGCCCCCTCGTCACCTGCAGAAATGTCCAGTGCCTCGGTTGAGCGTAGCACTGCGCCCTCTTGCACCAGCGTTTCGCCCTCGACGGAGAGGCTGCCGCGTAGAGAGTAGAGAGTCCGAATTGTCTCGGCATAATTGGTTGGTGGCAACGTTAGCTGTGCGCCCGGCTGCAGGCGCAGCACCCACACGGCTACATCGGAATCTGGTGCAGCGGCCCAGGATTCCGGTGGCGGAGCAAGCGGCTGAGTATCGCCGAATGCGCCCGCGATGACCTTTACGTCGTAGCCGTGGCCATTGTCATCAGTGCCGGTGACATGCGGAGTGTCTTCTGCCCAGAACATCTGGAAGTGTGGCTTTGCCTCCTTGCCTTCGGGCGGCAGGTTCAGCCAAATCTGGAACATGTGGTGGGGATTGGGGCCATCGACATGCAAAAGCGGAAACATCTCTGCGTGCGCTGTACCTGCGCCGGTGGTCAGCCACTGCGTGTCGCCCTCGCCGTAACGAGCCTGTGCGCCCTCGGCGTCGGTGTGGTCAACAAAGCCTTCCTCGACGATCGAGATGGTTTCAAAGCCGCGGTGTGGGTGGGAGGGGAAGCCGGGGACGGTTGTGCCGTGGTACATGGACCAGCCGTCCTTGCCGGAAAAGTCCATGCCGATATTACGGCCGAGTAGAGAGGCATCGGGAGCCATAGTTTGGCCCTTGGCCTGTGGATATAGGTCATAGTGGTGGACGGCAAACAGGAATGGGTCCATACCTGGAAGCTGCGGATTATCGGCTACGGAGAATTTTTGAATGATTGCGCTCATGACAGGCTCCTTTGGCTAGCTAAATTCATCATCCACAACAAAATGTTGGCGTGTCAATCAAAAATGCTAGCCAAGGACCGACCCGACTGTCTCTATTCAGCAATAATCACAATCAGCGTGCGCGGCCCGTGGACACCTTCGACTCGGGCAAGCTCGATGTCCGAGGTCGCAGAAGGCCCCGAAATCATGGTGATCGGAGCGGTGGGATCACTCTCGCGTAGACGGGAAATTGCCTCCGGGATGCCGTAGACGACCGTGGAAGCAGGGACAACGCAGATGTGAATATCCGGCACCAAGGTCAGCGCGCGGCGGCCAGAAGTGGCCGAACCGTCCAGGAAAATGGTGCCGGTCTCGGCGCAGGTGACAGCAGAGCTGGTGACAATCGCATCGAGCTCGTCCAGCTCTTTGGCGGTGAAACCGGTGTCGATGCGAATCTCGGTGGTGGCCTTACCTCCACCAGACTCCAACCCCGCAACCCACTCGCGGTCTAGACCTTCGGGAATACCAATCAACGAGGCCCCGACATCAGCAATTGCCTTCTTCACAGCCTCATTGATGTCGGTTGCCGAGCTGCCACAGTGGCGCACGTCGGCCTTGTAATCGGCGATGCGTTCGTCGGCAAGCGAGATGATCTCTTTGGCCGTCAGGTCGGAGGAGCGCTCGTAGTCGCGGGGGATGTCGAAATGCGCGCCGGGCTCGCCAGGGATGATGCCCACGTCAGAGGCCAAGTCACGGCCTTCGAAGGCGATTTTCTGAGCATTGCGGATACGCTCGAGGATTTCGCTCTTGGCAATGTTTGCGGATGCTGAGGAGTGGGACATCGCTAGGCCTCCTTGCCGGATGTGTCGGACGAGTCAGATTGATCAGAACCCGATAGCCCATTAATCTTCGACGGAACCTGATTGGCCGATTCGCGGGTCAGCTGCGCCGAGAAATCCTTCGAACCCCACAGTGAGCGGAACGGCTTCTTCGGCGGAACCGGGGTATCACGCGCATCCGACCACCCGCTGAGGAAGAGCGGCAGGGCGTGAATCTCGCCGTCCTTCAAACCGAGTACGCGGGCGAGGGAGGCCATCTTTGCGCTCATATTCCAGAGCTTCTGATTGCCCATGATGAACCCGAGCGTGGCAAACAGCTTGCCCTCCACCGGCGGGCGGTGTTCCGTGACCTTACGGTGGCGCAGCTCCAGCAGTGCCGCAGGGATGTCAATTCGCACCGGGCAGACCTCAAAGCAAGCCCCGCACAGCGAAGACGCATAGGGCAGCGAAGCATTCGGATCATCGTAGGAATCCATGCCAGTGAGCTGCGGGGACAAAATCGCACCAATCGGGCCCGGGTAGACCGAACCGTAAGCGTGCCCGCCCACGTGCTCATAAACAGGGCAGATATTCAGGCATGCCGAGCAGCGAATGCACTTCAGCGCTTCACGCCCAATCGGATCTGCAAGAGTGGCCGAGCGCCCATTGTCCAGCAACACAATGTGGAAATTCTTCGGGCCGTCGCCGTCGGTCGTTCCCGTCCACAGAGAGGTGTAGGGATTCATACGCTCGCCTGTCGACGACCGTGGCAGTAGCTGCAAGAAGACTTCCAGATCCTGGAAGGTGGGAAGCAGCTTCTCAATACCCATCACCGAAATCAGTGTTTCCGGCAGCGTGAGACACATACGGCCGTTGCCCTCTGACTCGACGACGGCCACAGTACCGGTTTCGGCCACACCGAAGTTGGCGCCGGAAATCGCAACCTTGGCCTCCATAAACTGCTCGCGCAGGAACTTGCGGGATGCCTCGGCGAGATCGGCCGGATTGGCTTTCAGGTCCGGGTCGACTCCGGGGATTCCATTGAGGAAGATCTCGCGGATATCTTCGCGATTGCGGTGGATAGCAGGAACCAGGATGTGGCTCGGCATGTCGTCGGCAAGCTGAACGATGAGTTCCGCCAGGTCGGTTTCGCGGGCGGTGATGCCGGCGTCGGCAAGCGCTTCGTTCAAGCCGATTTCCTGTGTGGCCATCGACTTAATCTTGACGACCTTTTCTTCGCCGGTCTCTTTCACCAAGTCCGTGATGATGCGGTTTGCCTCGGCGGCATCGCGCGCCCAGTGGACGTGACCGCCGGCGTTCGTAACTGACTCTTCAAACTGCTCCAGCAGTTCCGGCAGACGCGCCATAACATCGCGCTTGATGTGGCTGCCCGCGAGCCGCAGCTGCTCCCAGTCATTCTTCTCGGCTACGACATGCGCGCGCTTCTGACGAATCGAACGCGTGGCATGACCGACATTTTCGCGCATGCGAGTGTTCTTGAGCTCCTCGTGCGCTGCGGCCGTGAACCCGCGCGTACCGCGCAGATGCCCGACGTTGTGCGGCGCGCGGGGAGGAAGGGCTGGCATGCCGACGTTAACTGCGACCATTACTGTTCACCTCGCAGGGAAGCTTCTTGGCGGTTGTGCACATCAAACGGGGTATCCTTGGTGGAGGCCAGAATCTCGGCCATATGGATGGCGTGCACGCCAGAGTCCTGGCGACGCAGCGCGCCACCGATATTGAGCAAGCAGGAAGCATCGCCAGCGGTGACGAACTCCGCTTCCGTAGCGCGGATATTGGCTGTCTTGTCGGCAACCATTGCAGCGGAAGTCTCCGCATTTTTCACCGCGAAGGTGCCGCCGAAACCGCAGCACTCCGCCGCGCCGGGCAGCTCGCGCAGATCGATTCCATCGACTGCACTGAGCAGCCGCCACGGACGGTCGCCCACCTTGAGTACCCGCAAGCTGTGGCAGGTGGAGTGGTAGGTCACTGAGTGGGGGAAGTAAGCACCGACGTCAGTCACACCAGCGACATCGGTGATGAACTCGGAGAGATCCAGCGTCTTGTTCGCGCAGGCCTGTGCCGCGTGGACTTGGGCACGGGTACCGTAGCGGCCCGCAATCATCGGATGCTGGTGGCGAACGGCGCCGGCGCAGGAACCGGACGGGGCGACAACGTAATCAATCGAGGAATCTGCAAAAGCATCAGCGTAGGTGTCCAGCTGAGGAAGGACTTCCTTCTGGTACCCGGTGTTGACGTGCATTTGGCCGCAGCAGGTTTGTTGTGGTGGAAAGACCACATCGCATCCTAGGCGCGTGAGAACTCTGGCGGTCGCACTCACTGCATCTGGAAACATCATGTCCCCGATGCAGGTCGCGAAAAGTGCTACTTTCACGGTCGCTCCAAAAAGGGTTGAGGGGTAAGGCAATAATTTCCTACCTGAATGCTACGCCTAGCCCCGGATTAAATCTGTTCTCAACCTGAATTCGGCTGGATCGTGAAAGGGGCGCAGGACAGCCGGAGGCGGTGGCCTGCAGATACCCCTCAAATCAATCTTTTGGTGGCTGATGTTTCCACGACTGCGATTGACCTAATAGGATAGGCAATCGTGAATCCTGCTGATCTTGCTGTACTAGTCCGAAAAGTCACCGTCGAGGTTTTGACTGCCCACGATGCCGATGTCTCTATCGTGCCGGAAAACCCGACCGTCGAGCGTCCGCGTAACCCTGAGCACGGCGACTACGCAACCAATATCGCCATGCAGCTGGGCAAGCGCGTCGGCATGGTGCCGCGTGACTTGGCAACTGAAATTGCCACAGCGCTCGGCGCTTCTGAGGGCATCGATGAAGCAACCATCGCAGGCCCGGGCTTTATTAACATCCGCCTGGCCTCCGATGCCCAGGGCAAGATCGTCGAGGACGTCCTGGCAGCGGGGGAGAAGTGGGGCCATGCCGACTTCAACTCCAACCTCGACGTGAACCTGGAGTTTGTCTCCGCAAATCCGACCGGGCCGATTCACCTGGGTGGTACTCGCTGGGCAGCAGTCGGTGACGCTCTCGGTCGTGTCCTGTCTGCCACCGGTGCCAAGGTCACCCGCGAGTACTACTTCAATGACCACGGTCGCCAGATTGACCGCTTCTCCGACTCCTTGGTTGCAGCCGCTCGCAACGAGCCGACTCCGGAAGATGGCTACGGCGGAGAGTACATCCAGGACATCGCCGCTGCTGTGCTGGAGAAGAACCCGCAGGCACTCGAGGGCTCTGAGGAAGAGGTCCAGGAGCACTTCCGCGCCATCGGCGTGGACATGATGTTCGAGCACATCAAGAAGTCTCTGCACGAGTTCGGCACCGATTTCGACGTTTACTTCCACGAAAACTCGCTGTTCGAGTCCGGTCAGGTGGAAGCAGCTGTCAATTCCCTGAAGGAAAACGGCAAGCTCTACGAAGCTGACGGCGCATGGTGGCTGAAGTCCACCGATTACGGTGACGACAAGGACCGCGTGGTCATCAAGTCCGACGGCGACGCAGCCTACATCGCAGGTGACATCGCCTACGTTAAGAACAAGTTCGACCGCGGCCACAACCTGTGCATCTACATGCTGGGTGCCGATCACCACGGCTACATCGCACGTCTGCGCGCGGCCGCTGCAGCGCTCGGCTACAACGCCGATGGCGTCGAGGTGCTCATCGGTCAGATGGTCAACTTGCTTCGCGACGGCAAGGCTGTCCGGATGTCCAAGCGTGCGGGCACAGTGGTCACCTTGGACGACCTGGTTGAGGCAATCGGCGTCGATGCTGCTCGCTACTCGCTAATCCGTTCCTCCGTGGACTCCAGCCTGGATATCGACCTGGGGCTGTGGGCTTCGCAGTCCAGCGACAACCCGGTCTACTACGTCCAGTACGGTCACGCTCGTCTGTGCTCAATCGGTCGCCGTGCCGAAGAGGCCGGTGTGACCAGCGAAGGCGCTGACTTCTCCCTGCTGGTAGAGGACCGCGAAGGTGAGCTCATCCGCACTATCGGTGAGTTCCCGGCCATCATCAAGTCTGCTGCTGACCTGCGGGAACCACACCGCATTGCCCGTTACGCTGAGCAGCTTGCCGGTGTCTTCCACCGCTTCTACGACACCTGCCAGATCCTGCCAAAGGCAGACGAAGAGGTATCCGAGCTGCACCGTGCTCGTCTCGGCCTGGCTGAGGCTACCCGCCAAACGCTGGCCAATGCTCTGCAGCTGCTCGGTGTTACCGCACCTGAGCGCATGTAGTCGAACGCGCCCGTAGTAAAACTACACCCCGTTGCTCCGCCCGGGTAACGGAGAAAGAGAGCTGTTTCGTGCCTATCGACGGCAATGGTTTCGAGCTGGGTGGCTACACCCGGCCCGATTCCACTCAATTTAATGAACTACCAGCGCATGTCTGGCCAACTACCGCCCGTCGTCGGGGTAATGACGAAGAGAATCCCGGCTCAGTGGAAATTGGCGGAGTGAGCCTGATCGACATTGCCAAAGAATTTGGCACTCCGGTTTTTGTCGTCGATGAGCAGGACTTCCGCTCCCGCTGCCGCTCGATGGCCAAGGCCTTCCGCGGCGCGGAGAATGTCCACTACGCGTCCAAGGCTTTTCTGTCGAAGACCATTGCCCGCTGGGTAATGGAGGAGGGGCTGCATCTCGATGTCGCCTCGGGCAACGAGATGGCTATCGCTCTTGCTGCGGGCTTCCCAGCCAAGGACATGACCTTCCACGGCAATAACAAGTCCACCGCAGAGCTGCGCGATGCTATCTCAGCTGGCGTCGGCAAAATTGTGCTTGACTCCCGTTCGGAGCTGCGTCGCCTGTCCCAGGTGGCGGCTGAAGCAGGCGTGGTGCAGGACGTGCTCGTCCGCGTGAAGCCCGGTGTGGAAGCACACACCCATGAGTTCATCGCTACCGCGCACGAGGATCAGAAGTTCGGCTTTTCCCTCGCGTCCGGTTCAGCGCTGGAAGCTGCCAACCTCGTAGAAGAGGACGACAATCTGCGCCTGATTGGTCTGCACTGTCACATCGGCTCCCAGATTGTCGATTCCGACGGTTTCATTCTCGCGGCCGAGCGCGTGTTCTCGCTGGTGGAAAAGCTCGTCGAACGCCACGGCACTGAAATCTCGAAACACTTCAACACCCTTGACCTCGGTGGCGGTTTCGGTATTGCATACACCGCAGGCGAGCAGCCCCTTGACGTTGCTCCGCTTGCCGACGAGATCCTCACTGCTGTGGACAAGCTTGCGCAGCGTATCGGCATTGAAACTCCGACAGTGGCTGTTGAACCGGGTCGTGCCATCGTTGGCCCGTCCATGGTCACGGTGTACGAAGTGGGCACTTTGAAGGATGTGACCATCGATGAAGGCATGACCCGTCGTTATGTATCGGTCGATGGTGGAATGAGCGACAATATTCGTCCGGCGCTTTACGGCTCGAACTATGATGGTCGCGTCGTTAATCGCGAAGTATCAGGTTCCAGGATTCCCACCCGTGTCGTCGGAAAGCACTGTGAATCGGGAGACATTCTGATTAATGACGCGAACTACCCGGACGACATTGTTGAGGGTGATCTGTTCGCGCTGGCTGCTACTGGGGCATACTGTTACGCAATGGCCAGCCGCTACAACATGCTGACGCGACCACCAGTAGTGTCGGTATGCGATGGTCAAGTGACCCAAATATTAAGACGAGAAACCGTACAAGACTTACTAAGCCTGGAGTGTGAAACGCCACGATGACTGCCGCAACGAATAATCCTGGAAAGGGCGAGGGCCACAAAGTTGGTGTCGCTATTTTAGGTCTTGGCACAGTCGGTACTGAGGTTTACCGCCTGCTCAACGAGAAGGCTGAGGACTTCGAGCGCCGCATCGGCGGCCCGGTCGAGGTCGTTGGTATTGCTGTGAGCGACAAGACCAAGCCGCGTCCGAATGTGGATCAGGATCTTCTTACCGACGATGCTTTTTCGCTGGTCCAGCGCGATGGCGTTGACCTGGTAGTCGAGGTCATCGGTGGCATTGATTACCCACGTCGCGTTGTGCTGGAGGCACTGCGTGCGGGCAAGTCGGTCGTGACGGCCAATAAGGCACTTGTCGCAGCTCACGGCGAGGAGCTCTCTGAGGCTGCCGATTCCTCAGGCGTCGACCTTTTCTTTGAGGCTGCTGTGGCTGCAGCTATTCCGGTCGTCGGGCCGCTGCGCCGTTCGCTGGCCGGTGACACTGTCAATACGGTCATGGGCATTGTCAACGGCACCACTAACTTCATCCTTGATGCGATGGACTCCACCGGTGCGGACTACGACGAGATGCTGGCAGAGGCCACCCGCCTGGGTTATGCCGAGGCCGACCCGACTGCAGACGTCGAGGGCCACGATGCCGCTTCCAAGGCAGCTATTCTGGCCAGCCTGGCATTCCACACCCGCGTGACTGCTGATGACGTTCACTGCGAGGGCATTACCGAGATCACCGCTGATGACATCGCAGCCGCCAAGAGCGCAGACTGCACCATTAAGCTGCTGGCTACCTGTGAGCGGGTCACGGACGAGAATGGCAAGGAGTCCATTTCCGCCCGCGTGTACCCAGCGCTGATTCCACGTCGTCACCCGCTGGCAACTGTGCGTGAGTCTTTCAACGCTGTATTCATTGAGGCCGAGGCCGCTGGTCGCCTGATGTTCTACGGCAACGGCGCCGGTGGTAACCCGACAGCCTCCGCAGTGCTCGGTGACCTTGTTGCCGCCGCTCGCAACATTGTCCACGGTGGTCGCGCACCGGGGGATTCCACCTACGCTAACCTGCCGATTCTCGACTTCGGTGACGTTCGCACCCGCTACCACATCGACCTGCACGTCGACGATCGAGTCGGAGTACTTGCCGATGTCGCTCGCACCTTCTCTGATCACAACATCTCCCTGCGCACCGTCCGCCAGGAAGAGGGCGCCAACGGTGCTCGCCTGGTCATCGTGACTCACAAGGCGCTGGAGAAGGATTTGGAAGCAACGGTCGACGAATTGCGCGCCAACGACGCGGTTCTGGCCGTCAACAACGTCATTCGTATCGAAGGAATGGATATCTAAATGGCACAGGAGCTTTTCCCGGGGCAGAAGGTCACTGTCACGGTTGCAGGTTCGTCAGCGAACTTGGGCCCGGGCTTCGACACCCTGGGGTTGGCCGTCGCGCTCTACGACATTGTCGAGGTCGAGGTCATCGAATCGGGTGTCGTCGTTGAGATTCACGGTGAGGGCGAAGTCGACCTGCCGCGCAACGAGTCTAATCTGGTAGTGCGCGCGATTCGTGCGGGCCTTCGCGCCGCAGGTGTCGAGGCACCGGGGCTGAAGGTTATTTGCCATAACACCATTCCGCAGTCGCGCGGCCTGGGCTCTTCCGCAGCAGCCGCCGTCGCTGGTGTCGCTGCAGCTAACGGTCTGGCCGGCTTCCCGCTTACCGACGACCAGGTAATCCAGGAATCCTCGGTCTTCGAGGGCCACCCGGATAACGCTGGCGCATCCGTCCGCGGCGGAGCAGTGGTCAGCTGGACTGACAAGCCTGTCGATGGTCGCACTGCACCTCAGTACCGAGCAGTGAGCATTCCGGTGCATAAATCCATTCAGGCGACTGCACTCGTACCGGCATTTCACGCCTCCACGAATGCGGTCCGTCAGGTGCTGCCGAGCGATGTTTCGCATGTCGACGCTCGTTTCAATGTCTCCCGTACTGCGGTTATGACCGCAGCGCTGCAGTCCCACCCGGAACTGCTGTGGGAGGGAACGCGAGATCGCCTGCACCAGCCGTACCGCTCCGACGTGCTGCCGGTGACCGCAGAGTGGGTCAACCGCCTGCGCAACCGTGGCTACGCGGCATTCCTCTCGGGCGCTGGCCCGACCTGTATGGTTCTGGGAACTACTGCAGTGGATGAGAAGATCTTGGACGATGCCCGCGAGGCTGGCATCAAGGTCATGGAGCTGGGAATCGGCGAGCCGGTTAAGGTCGTGGTCGACGGCTAAGCCGTTACTGCGGACAGCTGCCGAGCCGGTGGCTTAGCCTGCCACCTACTTTTCGCCCGGCCCTTTCAGTTTCACGATGCTGTACTGGCCTGCGCTCAAGTGCGAGCGCAGGTCTTTCTTGTCGAACTTGCCCACTGAGGTCTTATCGATTGAGTCCACGAAGGCCCAGTATTCCGGCAGCATCCACTTCGGCAGCTTTGGCCGCAGCTCATCGCGGAGCATTTCCGCGGTCTCTTTGCTCGGTTCAACTTCCGGCATCAGCACCGTAATTGCCAGCGGGCGCTCACCCCACTTTTTATCTGGCATGCCGATAATCGCGCACTCGAGTACCTGTGGGCTTTCCATTACGAAGTTCTCCAGCTGGGCAGAGTAGATCCACTCGCCACCAGAGCGAATGACATCGCGAGCACGGTCATGAATAGTCAGGTAGCCGTCGTGAGTAATCGAGCCGACATCGCCAGTGCGTAGCCAGCCGTCCTCGGTGAACTGTTCGCTAGCCTCGTCGACCTCCGCACCGCGGAAGAAGTGAGCGGTGCCTCCAGCTTGAGCCTCCGGAGAGCTGTAGTAGCCTCCGGTGACCGTGTTGCCGCGCACCTGCAGCTCCCCCTGGTTGCGGTCATGCAGGTCGAGCACGCGGTCGTTGTCATCAACAATGCGGAACTGCATGATGTCCGGGAAACGCCCTTGGCTGACACGGTAGCGTTCGCGGGCCTCACCGGAGGCTCCGTACGGAGGGCGTGCCACGGTACCGATAGGCGAAGTCTCGGTCATGCCCCAGAAGTGGATGACGTCGACACCGTAACGCTCTTCCCATAGTCGAATCAGCGCAGGTGGAACAGGGGACCCGCCCGAGAAAATCTCCTGCAGACTCATGCGCTTCGGAGGATTGCTGAGGTAGTGCGCCATGAGGTTAATCCACAGCGTCGGCACACCCTGAGCTACGCGTGGCATTGAGGATTCGATGATTTCTGCCAGACGTGGCGCGGAGAGGTCCGCGCCGGGGAAAATCAGCGATGCCCCGCACATGAAGGAGGCCAGCGGCACGCCCCAGGACAGGACGTGATAAATGGGCACACAGCACAGCCACGGGTTTCCGTGCGAAATTGAAAAGGAGTCAGTGGTGCGCATATTCAGGCTGTGCAAGTACAGCGAGCGGTGGCTGTAGACGACACCTTTAGGTGCGCCCTCGGTACCCGTCGAGTAGCACATGGCTGCGCCGGAGTTTTCGTCGAGCTCAGGCCAGTCGAAGCGGCTAGGGCGTCCGTCGATGAGTGATTCGTAGGAGTACCACGGGATGCCATCTGGCAGGTGCTCGGCCACGTCGGACAGATCTCCGATACCGATAATGATGACAGCGCGGACGCACGGGCAGTGCGGAAGAACTTCGGCGAGCAGTTCAATCTCGGTCTGGTCCGCGATAATGACCTGGTCATCGGCGTGATTGATAATGTGCACAATCTGATCCGGCATGAGCTGCTTGTTCAGCGGCTGGAATACTGCGCCCATAGAGGCAACGCCGAGGAAGACCTCGAAGTGTTCTGCGCAGTTGTACATCAGGGTAGCGATGCGTTGGTCGCCGTCGATACCGAGCTCATCTCGAAGTGCATGTGCCAGCGCACTTGCGCGCGCGGCGATGGCGGCAAAAGTGGTGGTCTCGGGTCCGTCACTGTTCCAGGAGGTCACCGGAGTCCGACCGTGAATGGTGCGACCGTATTCCACAATCTGAGCGATATTGAGAGGAATATGAGGCATCGTACTGCGCATAAGCTCTACAGTACCGACTCGCAGCCGCGCGACCTAGCGAAACGCAGGTGAGAACTAGTGTTGCTACCTGACTATTTGGTGACTATCCTTGGGCAATAGGTCGTTTTCAATACGCGGTTAGATACGTACTTCTTCATGTACTCCGCATGCCGTTGACCTTCGCTGTTGCTCACACAACGCGATGGCGCAACGTGACATTGAAAACACATAAATCAGTAGTGCGACTACATAGTCTTGCGGTGCTGTGGACCTAAAATTTCCTAACTATCTTCGACCTGGACGCTCGGGTTTGAGATGCGGAAATAATGTAGGCAAGATGCCTCGGTTTAGTTTCAACGTCGAGGCCTTTTGCCTGGCTTTTTCGATAATTTCCCGCCAGCTGCGGATATTTTTCCGCCCGTGGTAAAGGTTCGACGACGGAGCACACGCGGTGGCGGGCAGTAAGAACGAAAAAGTGTCAATGACATAGCCCCTGTAGAGAGTGACTGCAGGGAAGGTCGATGAAAGGACATCCGTGACCGATACGGACACCACTGCCACGGCAGGCGGCCCAGAGAATCTTGCGGCCCTCCGAATGGCAGAACTGCGTGAAATCGCTTCCAGCAAGGGCATTCGCGGCATCTCCGCCATGCGCAAGCATGAGCTGATTGAGGCCATCAAGAATGGTGCCCCGGCTGCTGGTTCCGCGCCTGCTCGGAAATCCCGCGCGAAGAAGGCTGCGGCTGGGGCTGCGGATACCGGTTCCAAGGTGAAGGATGCCAAGGAATCGCCGTCGGAAAGCGCGGATAAGGGTTCCGGTAAGAACGCCGACAAGAGCGACAAGGGCAACGACAAGCGTGACGACGCCAACGCGGATGGCCGCGAGGAGATGTCCCGTTCTCAGCAGCGTCGAAATCGTCGTAACCGTGCTCGTCAGCGCGAGCAGGAGAATCAGGACGATCGCAGCAACGATAGCCGCGACGATTCCGATAACGGCAACGACCGCGGTGAGCGTAACGACAATCGCAACGATCGTAATGATCGTAATGACCGCGGTGATCGCAACGACCGTAATAACCGCAACGATCGCAACAACCACGATCGAGACAACGACGATGAAGGCCGCGGCAACCGCAACAACCGCCGCGGTCGCAACAACAATCGCAATAACCATGACGATGACGGTCGTGGCAACCGTAACCGCCGCAACCGTCGCAATCGCCGCGACCGTCGCGGACGCGATAACAACGGTGGGGGACACGGCGGCCAGGACGAGATCCGCGAGGATGACGTTCTCCAGCCGGTGGCTGGCATCGTCGATGTGCTAGATAACAAGACCGCATTCGTGCGCACGTCCGGCTACCTGCCGGGATCTAACGATGTGCTGGTGTCCGCGCAAATGGTTCGTAAGTACGGCCTGCGCAAGGGCGACGCCGTCACCGGTCAGGTCCGCATGCCACGGGAGAATGGCTCGGGCCAGGTCACTCATGGCAACGGCCGTAATCGCCGCAAGTACAACCCGCTGGTCAAGGTCGAAACCGTAAACGGCATCGATCCGGAGCAGGCAAAGCAGCGCCCGAACTTCGCAAAGCTCACCCCGCTGTACCCGAACCGTCGCCTGCGTCTGGAGACCGAGCAGAAGATTCTCACCACTCGCGTCATAGACCTGATTATGCCGATTGGTAAGGGTCAGCGTGCGCTCATCGTTTCGCCGCCGAAGGCCGGTAAGACCACGATCCTGCAGAACATCGCGAACGCTATCGCGACGAACAACCCCGAGTGCTACATGATGGTTGTGCTTGTCGACGAGCGCCCGGAGGAAGTCACCGACATGCAGCGCAGTGTCCGTGGCGAGGTTATTGCTTCTACCTTCGACCGCCCGCCGTCAGATCACACGGCAGTGGCCGAGTTGGCTATTGAGCGTGCAAAGCGTCTGGTGGAACAGGGGCAGGACGTCGTCGTACTGCTGGACTCCATTACCCGCCTTGGCCGTGCGTACAACAACTCTTCGCCGGCATCGGGACGAATCCTCTCCGGTGGTGTGGACTCCAACGCTCTGTACCCACCGAAGCGCTTCTTGGGTGCTGCCCGAAACATCGAGGAAGGCGGCAGCCTCACCATCATCGCCACCGCGATGGTGGAGACCGGCTCCGCAGGCGATACCGTCATCTTCGAGGAGTTCAAGGGCACCGGTAACGCCGAGCTGAAGCTCGACCGTAAAATCTCCGAGCGCCGCGTGTTCCCGGCAGTGGATGTCAACCCGTCGGGTACTCGTAAGGATGAGCTGCTGCTCAGCACGGAGGAGGCTCGCATTATGCACAAGCTGCGCCGCATCCTCTCCGCGCTGGAGTCGCAGGCTGCTATTGACCTGTTGATTAAGCAGCTGAAGAAGACCCGGAACAATAAGGAATTCCTGATGCAGGTGGCTTCTTCTGCACCAATGGCCGCCGACGTTGATGTGGACGACATGCTTTAGCTGGGGTTAGCCGCAAACCACAGCACCAACCAGCATTTCACCCATCACAATCTGAAGGAATATTCAATGGCTAATCAGGTTTCCGCAGTTGACGACATCCTCTCCGAATACCACGGGCTCGAGGCGCAGCTGGCTGACCCCGAGCTGCACAACGACCCGAAGGCTGCCCGTAAGGTCGGCAAGCGCTTCAATGAGTTGCAGCCGGTCATTCAGACTCACAAGAAGTTGACTGAGGTCCAGGATGACCTGGAGGCAGCTCGCGAGATGGCATACGAGGACTCCGAATTCGCAGCTGAGGCTGAGCGTCTCGCTGCCGAGGCAGAGGAGCTCGAGGAAAAGCTCGCCGACCTGCTGGCTCCGCGCGATCCGCACGACAGCGATGACATCGTTATGGAGCTCAAGTCCGGTGCCGGCGGTGAGGAGGCAGCGCTCTTCGCAGGTGAGCTCGCTCGCATGTACCAGCGCTATGCAGAAAAGCACGGCTTTACCACCGAGATTCTCGGTCTGTCCGAGTCTGATCTCGGCGGCGTGAAGGACATGACTATGTCCATCCGAGCTAAGACTCCGTCCCGTGACGGTGCGTGGAGCGTGTTCAAGTTTGAAGGTGGCGTTCACCGTGTGCAGCGCGTGCCGGTTACCGAATCTCAGGGCCGTATTCAGACTTCCGCGGCTGGTGTGCTGGTCTACCCGGAGCCCGACGAGGTCGAAGACATCCAGATTGATGAAAAGGATTTGCGCGTTGACGTCTACCGCTCCTCCGGTAAGGGCGGTCAGGGTGTTAACACCACTGACTCCGCCGTTCGCCTGACGCACCTGCCGACTGGTCTCGTTGTTACCTGTCAGAAGGAACGCTCGCAGATTCAGAACAAGGCCCGCGCTATGCAGGTCCTTGCTGCTCGACTGCAGCAGATGAAGGAAGAGGAGATCGCCGAGGCCGCCTCTGACCAGCGTAAGTCTCAGGTGCGCAACATGGATCGCTCCGAGCGCATCCGCACTTACAACTTCCCGGAGAACCGCGTTTCCGATCACCGCATCGGTTACAAGGCTCACAACCTGGACTCGGTGCTGGGCGGCGACATGGATGACCTGCTCAAGGCCCTCCACGACGCGGAGCGCGCTGAGCGTCTTGAAGCCGAGTAGCCCCACGCCCGCAGAAAATAGCTCGCCGACGTTACCGGATTCCGTCCGTACTCTCGGCGAGCTGTTTCGCTATGCGCGTCGCACGCTTGACGACGCGGCGCTGGCTTCTCCGGATGCCGACGCGCGGGCGCTGTTTGCAGCTGCTATCAATGCGGGACCGGCAGACATCATCTTCCGCGGAGACGAACCGTACACCGATGAGGACGGTCGCAAGTATCTGGCCGAGGTACTGGCCCGCAGAGTGGCTCGTGAGCCACTGCAGCACATCCTCGGTACGGCGCCGATGATGAGCCTGGAACTACAGGTTGGGCCCGGTGTTTTTGTACCCCGGCCGGAGACGGAACTGCTCGCGCAGTGGGCAATCGATCGAGCCTGTGAACTGGTCGCAAGTGGCGTCGTCAAGCCGAAAATCGTTGACTTGTGTACTGGATCCGGTGCGTTGGCGTTGGCGATCGCCGATGCCGTACCCGAAGCGGACGTGGTGGCTGTGGAGCTCTCTGAGCGGGCACGAGCGTGGGCTGCGAAGAATATCGAGACGTACGGCGATGGGCGTGTGCGTCTGATTGCTGGCGATGTCACGGATGTTCAGCTGATTGATGATGGCGCTGAGCTCGCAGAATGGGTAGGCGAGACCGACATTGTTGTGTCCAACCCTCCATATGTGCCCGAAGACACCGAGGTTGCCCCCGAGGTGAGAGCTGATCCGCACTCTGCGGTCTTCGGTGGCGACGATGGGCTAGATGTCATTCGACCTATGATGAACCTAGTGGATGCGCTGGTGCGGCCGGGTGGAGTCATCGGCATCGAGCACGATGACTCTTCAGGAGACGATGTCAGTTCACTGCTAAAGGACACCTGGGATTACGCTGATGTAGAGGTCCACCGTGACTTTGCGGACCGTGACCGTTTTACGGTGGGACGCAAAAATTGATCTTAAAAGCAAACTTTGAAGCAGGAGCACAAATCTGATGAGCAGGATTATGGACTGCAGCACAGATGAAAACCGCGAACGCGCAATTGCAGCAGCAGTAGATGCAGTGAAGGCAGGACGGCTGGTCGTTATGCCTACCGATACCGTCTATGGTCTTGGCTGCGATGCCTTTGATAACCAGGCCGTTGCCTCCTTGCTGCGTGCCAAGCACCGCGGCCCGGATATGCCGGTACCGGTGCTCGTGGGTTCCTGGAACACGATTGAGGGGCTCGTCCGCGAATACTCACCAGCTGCTCGCACGCTGGTGGAGGCTTTCTGGCCGGGTGGCCTTTCGCTGGTTGTGAACCAGGCGCCGAGCTTGCCGTGGAACCTTGGTGATACCGCGGGTACGGTCATGCTGCGCATGCCGCTGCACCCAATCGCCATCGAGATTCTGCGCCGAACCGGTCCGATGGCGGTATCCAGCGCGAATATCTCCGGCCAGGCACCGGCCACCAATGCCGTGCGTGCCAAGCAGATGTTGGGTGGGGAAGCGGCTGTCTACGTCGACGGCGGCGAAGCCACGATTGGCACCCCATCGACGATTGTCGATATCTCGACTCCAGCGCCGCGGATTCTGCGCGAAGGCGCTGTGTCAGCAGCGGCGGTTGCCGAGGTTTTGAGTACTACGCCCGAGCGACTGCTGGGTCAGTAGTCTTGTCTACCTAAGGCTTTTCCTGTTTAGTATCTGCAGCGATTGTGTGGGTGAGTAGTACCTAGTGGCGGACATGAGCTTATTGGCAGCCCAGTCGGGTGGGGCAGGTGTGCCCATCCGCGAGCTCGCCATGCTCGTTTTAGTTTCCGCTGCTGTCAGTTATTTGCTCACTGGAGTGGTGCGTTATGTGCTGGTCCGTTCGGGCTGGTTGGATGCTCCCCGCACGCGCGATGTCCACGATATTCCGAAGCCCAGACTCGGAGGCGTGGCGATGTACTCCGGCGTGGTCGCAGCTATCGCCCTTGCCTCCGTGATGCCGGCCCTCAACCGTGGTTTTCCACCTATGACTCCAGATATGAGGGCAGTCGTGGCGGCCGCGTCGCTCCTGCTAATCGTCGGTATTTGGGATGACCTCTTTGACTTAGATGCCCTCACCAAGCTGGTGGGGCAGGTCGCGGCGGCACTTTTGATGTCATTTATGGGCGTCAACTGGTATCTGCTCTATATCCCTTTTAGCGGCGGCGCCACGCTCATTCTCGATCCAATCATGTCCACAGTGTTGACTGTCCTATTTACTGTGGCATTGATTAACGCCTTCAATTTTGTTGACGGCATCGATGGTCTCGCAGCTGGACTCGGCATGATTGCCGCAGCTGCAATCCTTGTCTATTCGATGGTCATGCTTCACGACCAAGGTGGCACCGTTTCCGCCTATCCACCCGCGATGATTTCCGCGTGCCTCCTCGGCGCTTGCCTGGGTTTCTTGCCGCACAACTTCGAGCCCGCACGCATTTTCATGGGCGATTCCGGTGCCATGATGATCGGCTTGCTGCTCGCTGCGGCATCGGTGTCGGCGTCGGGGCGCATCGCGCCCTCCATGTACGGCACCGCTGACGTCATCGCTCTAATCTCGCCGGTTGTGGTCGTCATCGCAGCAATTAGCGTGCCAATGCTCGACCTACTTCTCGCTGTCGTTCGCCGCGTCAGTCAGGGCAAGTCACCTTTCTCACCCGACAAAATGCATATTCACCACCGCCTCCTGTCGATGGGGCACAGTCATCGCCGCGTGGTGCTAGTGCTTTACCTATGGGTGTCGGTCGTCGCGTACGCCGCCGTTGCCACTACCATTTTCCCCTTTGAATTTGTCGCTCTCACCTTCGGAATCCTGCTTATCATCGCGGTTGTCTTCACCCTCCGCCGTCGCAATGCGCTTGCCGACGACCGTTCAACGGGAGCGCGTCCCAGAAGTGGAAGTGGGGTCCGGCAGGTTATAAGACGTCGACGTGGACGCAGAAGGTACAATCTTCGACCGTGACTGAAAAAACAACTCCGGAGCCCGAGTCTAAATACGACGATTCGCGGCGACCGCTGCTGGCTGCTGCTCGCTCGGGCGCAATCGCGCTCGCTGTGATTACCGTGCTTTCGCTGCTGGTCTGGGGTGGCAAAAACGGTATGCCCGGTGTCTGGGGCGTACTCCTTGGTGCGGGCATTAGCGGAAGCTTCGTATTGCTTACCGTTCTAGGCATCCTCTTTACTGCTCGAACTTCGCCGTCCGTCACGCTTGCCGTTGTACTGGGTGGCTGGTTGTTGAAGATTGTCGTATTGATCGGTGTCCTGGTTGTTATTAGAAATCTTGAGTTTTATGACAACATGACTTTCTTCGTCACTGTTGTACTCACGCTGATGGTGACGCTGGGTGCAGAAGTGTGGGGAATGTCGCAATCTAACCTCACTTATGTGCAACCAATGAAGGACGAATAGCTCGTTAATAACTTGTTGACCTGCTGAGAGGCTGCAATGCGCCTCTAAAACCGCAGGTAATAAGCATATTGTCCAGTTTGTGCAGAAGATGCCACAAATAGAGGCCGAAACCCACAGCGGGGGTCGGCCTCTTTGTTGGTTTCGGGGTCGGAAACGCGGGGGTGTACCGGGTGGGGAAAATGAGTCAGAACTGTTATCCTGAGTTTCGGGTAAGACGGCCTGTAGCGAAATAACTATCATTTCCACAGGTACGGTCCCCGTGAGCGCCGTGCTGATGAGCGAATGGAATCCGCGGCGCGACACGTTAAATGACGTCCTTCGCACCGCTTGACAATAGTTCTAGCGGCCCAATCACGGGAGAGAACGCTGAGCGTTACAACACTTGCCGAGATGCGGGGTGAGTTTCACTCACCCAACTTGCAGGAGGAGTATTTCCCGGGTGAACAATTTGGCGACTTCATTTTAGGTGGCAGTGGCGACTGGTACGCCATGGACCGCCTGATGATTGTTCGTCTTTTGATGGCCGTGATCGTCGCCGTGTTCTTCGTCGTCGCAATGCGTCGTCCGAAGCTCGTGCCGACTGGTCTGCAGAACGTTGCGGAGTTGATGCTGGACTTCGTCCGCATCCACATCGCGGAGGAGATTCTGGGTAAGAAGGAGGGGCGTCGTTTCCTTCCGGTTCTGGCCACCATCTTCTTCCTTGTTATCTCGATGAATATTGCGGCTATTATTCCTGGCCTCAATATTTCGCCGAACGCCCGAATCGGTATGCCACTGGTTCTGGCCCTGTTCGCATACGTTGCCTTCATTTACGCGGGCTCGAAGAAGATGGGCTTCTTCAAGTTTGTGAAGTCGGCAGTCGTTATTCCGAACTTGCCACCGGCGCTCCACCTCATCGTGGTGCCGATCGAGATTTTCTCCAACTTCGTTCTCCGCCCAGTTACGCTGACCATCCGTCTGATGGCCAACATGCTGGCGGGCCACATGGTTCTAGTCCTGCTTTTCGGTGCCACGAACTTCTTCTTCTGGCAGCTGAATGGTTGGACCGCCCTGTCCGGGTTGACCCTTATCGCTGCGGTAGCATTCACGCTGTTCGAGATGCTGGTGATTTTCCTGCAGGCATACATCTTTGCCCTGCTGAGCGCCGTCTACATCGAACTGTCGCTGCACGCAGACGAGCACTAACCCATAACTAATGAGGCCGCAAATTCGGCAACAAGGCCTCGCAAATTTAATAGCAAGACCCACTTGACCCACAAAAGCCCCGGGCCTACTTAGAACAATCTTTAATCCGGGGCCATCCTTTAAGAAAGGGAACGGTTCATAATGAACGACGTCATCCTCTCCGCCCAGGACGCTGTCCAGGCTGTCGACACCAACTCTGGCCTGAAGACCATCGGTTACGGTCTGTCCACCCTGGGCCCGGGCCTCGGTATCGGCATCGTCGCCGGTAAGACCGTTGAGGGTATGGCACGCCAGCCTGAGATGGCCGGCCAGCTGCGTACTACCATGTTCCTGGGTATCGCCTTCACTGAGGCTCTCGCCCTGATCGGCCTGGTCGCAGGCTTCGTTTTCTAAGTCCGGACCTTCAAGCGGAGAACACGTAAACCATGACAGATTTCACCTTTTTGCTAGCAGCGGGTGACCTCCCGATGGGAGAGTCCGTTGACCCGCTGCTGCCAAAGACCTATGACATCGTCTGGTCCGTTGTCCCGCTGGTAGTTATCCTGGTTCTCTTCTGGAAGCTCGTTCTTCCGAAGTTCCAGGAGGTCCTGACCGAGCGGGAGGACCGGATTGAGGGCGGCATTGAGCGCGCTGAGGCTGCACAGGCCGAGGCGAAGGCCGCTCTGGAAAAGTACAACAGTCAGCTCGCAGAGGCCCGTACTGAAGCAGCAAAGATTCGCGACGAAGCCCGTGCACAGGGTCAGCGCATCATTGCAGACGCTACGACCAAGGCTAATGACGAGAGCGCACGAATCATCGAGTCCGGTGAGAAGCAGCTCGCTGCCCAGCGTGAGCAGGTAGTCGCAGAGCTGCGCAAGGAAATGGGCCAGAACTCCATCAATCTCGCTGAGCGCCTTCTGGGCGAGCAGCTTTCCGACGACGTTCGTAACTCGTCGACGATTGACAACTTCTTGTCCAACCTTGACACCGTGGCCCCGGCCGGAAAGTAGGCGACATGCACGCAGCAAGCCGCGAATCCCTGGCAGCCCTTAGCCAGCGACTGGACGCCGCTATCGGTGGCGACAATGTCGCTGTTGCTCAGGCTGCTCAGACTGGTTCCGAGCTTTTCGACATCGTCGAGGTCCTGGACTCCGACCGCGGCCTGCGTGTCGCTGTCGCCGACACCTCGGCGACTGCGGAACAGCGTTCCGGCCTTGTCCGGAGCCTGTTCGCGGGCAAGGTATCTGAGACGACTCTTAACCTCGTCGTGGATGCTGCCGCGCAGGTATGGTCCACCCCGCGTGAAATGCGTGAGGGTTTGGTAGAGCTGGGCCGTCGAGCCCTCCTTCGCTCTGCCGAAGGCCAGGGACAGCTTGAGACTGTTGAGTCTGAGCTGTTCCAACTGGGACACATCCTGGCTGAGCAGTCGCAGCTTGAACAGCTGCTGGCCGACAAGGCCGCAACCCCCGAAGCCAAGCGTGGGCTCCTCGCCTCTGTGCTGTACGGCAAGGTCACTTCCGTGACCGAAACCCTGGCACTGCAGGCTGTTGGTCGCCCATCCAAGCGCCCCGCGGACGACATTGACTCCCTGTCCCGGCTAGCCGCCGGCCTGCGGAACCACGTCGTCGCTCGCGTGACCAGTGCCACGGCCGTCTCTGACGAGCAAGAGCGAGCACTGGCGGACAAGCTCGGCCGAGTCTACGGCAAGGCGATGTCCATCCACACCGTGATCGATAAGTCGATTCTCGGTGGACTGGTCATCCGGGTTGGCGACGAGGTCATCGACGGTAGCCTTTCAACAAAGCTTGAGAAGCTGCGCGTCGGCCTCGGCTGACGGATGGTTTAGACGATTAATCACTGGAAGAATATTACCGAGAGCAGGAAGAACATGGCGGAGCTGACGATCTCCTCCGACGAGATCCGTAGCGCGATTGCGAACTACACCTCGAGCTACTCCCCGGAGGCCTCCCGCGAGGAGGTTGGCGTTGTTATCAGTGCAGCTGATGGTATCGCCCAGGTTTCGGGAATGCCGTCGGTCATGACGAATGAGCTTCTGGAGTTCCCGGGCGGCGTTATTGGCGTCGCTCAGAACCTCGACACCGACAAGGTCGGCGTTGTGGTGCTGGGTAACTTCGAGTCGCTTAAAGAGGGTGACGAGGTAAAGCGGACGGGTGACGTCCTTTCGATTCCGGTCGGGGACAAGTTCCTCGGTCGCGTAATTAACCCCCTGGGCCAGCCGATTGACGGCCTGGGCGACATTGAGGCTGAAGAGGACCGCGTCCTCGAGCTGCAGGCACCGACCGTGCTGCAGCGTCAGCCGGTTGAAGAGCCGATGGCTACTGGTATTAAGGCCATCGACGCAATGACCCCAATTGGTCGTGGTCAGCGTCAGTTGATCATTGGTGACCGTAAGACCGGTAAGACCGCGGTCTGCCTGGACACCATCTTGAACCAGAAGGCTAACTGGGAGTCCGGTGACCCGAGCAAGCAGGTGCGATGCATCTACGTTGCTATCGGTCAGAAGGGCTCCACCATTGCTGGTGTGCGCCAGACCCTCGAGGAGCAGGGCGCACTCGAGTACACCACTATCGTTGCTGCCCCGGCGTCGGATGCCGCAGGCTTCAAGTGGCTTGCACCATTCGCAGGCGCCGCACTGGGTCAGCACTGGATGTACCAGGGCAAGCACGTCCTGGTCATTTACGATGATCTGACTAAGCAGGCAGAGGCATACCGTGCCATCTCGCTGCTGCTGCGTCGCCCGCCGGGACGCGAAGCTTACCCGGGTGACGTCTTCTACCTCCACTCCCGTCTGCTGGAGCGTGCTGCGAAGCTCTCCGACGACATGGGTGCAGGCTCGCTGACCGCACTGCCGATCATCGAGACCAAGGCAAACGACGTGTCGGCCTTCATTCCGACCAACGTCATTTCCATTACCGACGGCCAGGTCTTCCTCGAGTCCGACCTGTTCAACCAGGGTGTCCGCCCGGCTATTAACGTCGGTGTGTCGGTTTCCCGTGTTGGTGGTGCCGCACAGACCAAGGGCATGAAGAAGGTTTCCGGTAACCTGCGTCTGGACCTCGCGTCCTACCGCGACCTGGAAGCATTCGCAATGTTCGCATCCGACCTGGACGATGCCTCCAAGCGTCAGCTGGAGCGCGGTCAGCGTCTGGTTGAGCTGCTGAAGCAGAAGGAAAACCACCCGCAGCCGGTCGAGTACCAGATGACCTCCATCTACCTCGCTGGCGAGGGCGAATTCGACGATGTCCCGGTTGAGGACGTCCGTCGCTTCGAGGCCGAGCTGCTTGAGCACCTGCAGGACACTCAGCCTGCAGTCTTCGAGCAGATTGACGGCGGCGTCGCCTTCTCTGACGAGTCCAAGGCTGCTCTGAAGTCCGCTACCGCTAACTTCAAGAAGTCCTTCCAGACTTCTGAGGGCGCACCGCTGGCTTCCGAGGCTCCGGTCGAGGCACTCGACGAGGGCGAGCTCAAGAAGCAGCAGATTACGGTCTCCCGCAAGACTGCCCAGAACTAGGCAGGTTGAGCTACTCAATGACCGTTTTCGCAATTGAAGGGAGGGAATAGGACATGGCGAATCTTCGTGAACTTCGAGCCCGAATCAAGTCGGTGAACTCGACCAAGAAGATCACCAAGGCCCAGGAGCTTATCGCAACCTCGCGCATTACTAAGGCGCAGCGTCGCGTAGCAGACTCCCAGCCGTACGCCGACGAAATCGAGAAGGTCATCGGACGTCTCGCATCGGCTTCGTCGTTGGATCACCCGATGCTCGTAAAGCGTGAGGGTAACCAGCGTGTTGCAGTCCTGGTTGTCACCAGTGACCGCGGCATGTGTGGCGGCTACAACCACAACGTCCTGAAGAAGGCTGCAGAACTGCGTACCGCTCTGGAAGAGCAGGGGCATGAGGTCGTTCTCTACGTGACTGGCCGTAAGGGCACCGACTACTACGACTTCCGTGGTGTCGAGCTCGCCGGTACGTGGGAGGGCTTCTCCCAGGATCCGGACTACGCCGCAACCCACGACGTGCGTCGTCACCTCATTGATGGTTTCAACGCTACGGCCGAGGGCACTGCCAAGTACCGCGAAGGCCTGCGTGGCACCAACGGCGAGGCCGTTCAGGGCTTCGACCAGGTCCACGTTGTCTACACGGAATTCGTGTCCATGCTTTCTCAGATTCCGCGTGCACACCAGATGCTCCCGATTGAGCCTGTGTACGAGGATGTCGAGATTGCTCAGGGCGAGGACATGCTGTCCGATGGATCAGATGACCTCAAGCCGGACTATGAATTCGAGCCTGATGCAGACACCCTGTTGGCAGAGCTTCTGCCGCAGTACGTGTCCCGCACTCTGTTCGCAGTGATGCTCGAGGCCGCTGCCTCTGAGTCCGCTGCCCGTCGTAACGCTATGAAGTCCGCGACGGACAACGCTACCGAGCTGGTCAAGGACCTCTCGCGTGTTGCTAACCAGGCACGTCAGGCACAGATTACCCAGGAAATCACAGAAATCGTCGGTGGCGCCGGTGCGCTCGACGACAGCGGAGAAAGTGACTAGATATGAGCACAGCTCTAAGTGAGCAGAACACCACCACGGCTGTGGGCCGTGTTGTGCGTGTCATCGGTGCCGTCGTCGACGTGGAGTTCCCGCGTAACGAACTGCCGGCACTTTACAACGCGCTGACCGTGGAAGTTACCCTTCCTTCGGTCGCCAAGACCATTGTCCTCGAGACTGCACAGCACCTCGGTGACAACATGGTTCGTACCATTGCTATGGCTCCGACCGACGGCCTGGTCCGCGGTGCAGAGGTCAAGGACACCGGTAAGCCGATTTCGGTTCCGGTTGGTGACGTCGTCAAGGGTCACGTCTTTAACGCAATGGGCGACTGCCTGGATGAGCCGGGCCTGGGTCGCGATGGTGAGCAGTGGGGCATCCACCGTGAGCCGCCGGCCTTCGACCAGCTCGAGGGCAAGACCGAGATTCTGGAAACCGGTATTAAGGTCATCGACCTGCTGACCCCGTACGTTAAGGGCGGCAAGATTGGTCTGTTCGGTGGTGCCGGTGTCGGTAAGACCGTTCTGATCCAGGAGATGATTACTCGTATTGCACGCGAGTTCTCCGGTACTTCGGTCTTCGCCGGTGTTGGTGAGCGTACCCGTGAGGGCACCGACCTCTTCCTGGAAATGGAAGAGATGGGCGTTCTCCAGGACACCGCCCTCGTCTTCGGCCAGATGGACGAGCCTCCGGGAGTCCGTATGCGCGTCGCGCTGTCGGGTCTGACCATGGCAGAGTACTTCCGCGATGTTCAGCACCAGGACGTGCTGCTCTTCATTGACAACATCTTCCGTTTCACCCAGGCCGGTTCTGAGGTTTCGACCCTGCTGGGTCGTATGCCTTCCGCCGTGGGTTACCAGCCGACCCTGGCTGACGAGATGGGTGTTCTGCAGGAGCGCATTACGTCCACCAAGGGCCGTTCGATTACCTCTCTGCAGGCCGTCTACGTGCCTGCCGATGACTACACCGACCCGGCTCCGGCAACGACCTTCGCCCACCTCGATGCAACCACCGAGCTCGACCGCTCGATTGCATCGAAGGGTATTTACCCGGCAGTGAACCCGCTGACTTCGACTTCTCGTATCCTCGAGCCGTCGATCGTCGGTGAGGAGCACTACCGCGTTGCTCAGCAGGTTATTAACATCCTGCAGAAGAACAAGGAACTCCAGGACATCATCGCCATCCTCGGTATGGACGAGCTGTCTGAGGAGGACAAGGTGACCGTGCAGCGTGCACGTCGTATCCAGCGATTCTTGGGTCAGAACTTCTTCGTTGCTGAGAAGTTCACGGGTCTGCCTGGTTCGTACGTCCCGCTGAAGGACACCATCGTTGCCTTCGACCGCATCTGCAAGGGCGACTTCGACAACTACCCGGAGATGGCCTTCGACGGCCTGGGTGGCCTCGACGATGTCGAGAAGAAGTACGCTGAAATGCAGAAGAAGTAAGGGGCATCCTCATGGCTGAAATCACCGCTGAACTGGTTGCCGTTGAGCGACCGCTCTGGAAGGGCAAGGCCACCTTGGTCTCTGCCCAGACCACCGAGGGTGAGATCGGCGTGCTGCCCGGACACCAGCCGTTGCTTGGCCAGCTGGTCAACAACGGCACGGTGACCATCAAGACCGCAGACGGCAAGGTTCTTGTCGCTTCGGTACAGGGTGGGTTCATTTCCGTGTCTACCTCGAAGGTTTCGATCCTCGCGGATAAGGCAATCTGGGCTGACGAGGTTAACCTCTCCGAGGCCGAGTCCAACCTGACTTCGGATGACCCTGCAGTAAAGGCACAGGCTGAGTCGGAGGTCCGCGCGGCTCGTCGCGCTTCCACCAACTAGTCTTTTCGCCTGAACATCCGGTCGCACGACCGTATTCTTCCTGCTTCTTTAAACGGGGCGGGGAGCTCGCAAGAGAAATCTTGCCAGCTTCCCGCCCCGTTTTTCTTAGTTATTTTTCATGTCAGTGCAACAATCGGGTAGGGTTTGTAAAAAGCCTCTAAAGCGCTTTTGAACCAAGGTTCGTCGTCTATTCACCCGGATGCGAGGCTGGCAGATAGTGTTTTCAAGCGTAACCATGATGTCAATCATGTTCATGATTATCGGTGCGATGTTGATCGTCGGCGGGGTCCTTGCCCTGTGGCGTTTCGCCAGCCTGCATGCAAAAGGTACTCCTGTTATTGCTCGTCGCCTTCCTGCAGGTGATGGCAGTCATTGGCGCCATGGTGTCATTGTTTATTCAGAGTCGACGTTGAAGATGTACAAGCTACGTTCGCTGCGTCCTGGCTGTGATGCCGAATTTGCCCGTCACGATGTCACTATTGTGGATCGCCGAGATCCGACTGACATCGAGGCGGGTTTTTTCGCGCCCGGGCTTCGGGTAGTCAGGATTAAAACGGGGAAAAATACCGAATGGGAGTTTGCCGTGGACTCGTCCTCGGACACTGCGCTGGTGGCGTGGGTGGAGTCGAAGCCGTCGTCACGCCAGACTCGTGAGTTTCCTACAGATATTGAGCGACGTTTCCGTTCGGCTTATAACCGTGGCCGGGGAAGTCAGTACTAGTCTCTTACGACAGGCTATTGCTAAGGCTCTAGTGGGTATTGTTTTCTCCCGCGCGGCAGTCACGTTAGGGTAGGGGAATGCGCCTTGTGATTGCTGAATGCACTGTTGACTATGTCGGTCGCTTGAATGCCCATCTGCCTCATGCCCCGCGCTTGCTGTTGGTGAAAGCAGATGGGTCAGTTTCTGTGCATGCCGACGACCGTGCATATAAGCCTCTGAACTGGATGACACCGCCGTGCACGCTGACGGAGAAGGATATTCTCGACGAGTCGGGGGAAGACACTGGTGAAAAGCTCTGGGTCGTTGAGAATAAGAAGGGCGAGCAACTTCGTATCACTATCGGCAAGGTGCTGGCTGATAGCACGTACGAACTGGGAGAGGACCCTGGCCTGGAGAAGGACGGGGTAGAAGCGCATCTACAGGAACTGCTTGCAGATCAGTTCACAACGTTTGGCGAGGGCTACACCCTGATTAGGCGCGAATACCCAACCCCGATCGGACCGGTGGACCTGCTTGGCCGCGATGAAAACGGCGCCACCGTTGCAGTCGAGGTTAAGCGTCGGGGCGGTATCGATGGCGTTGAGCAGCTAACCCGTTACTTGGAGATGCTGAACCGCGATGAGCTGCTGGCACCGGTGGAAGGGATTTTTGCTGCCCAGGAGATTAAGCCACAGGCCAAGACTCTGGCAGAGGATCGTGGGATTCGCTGTGTGACCGTGGATTACGACGCCCTGCGTGGCCTGGAGTCCAATGAATTGCGGTTGTTCTAGCCATGCCTAGGCGAAACCACAAGCGGCGCGGTAATCAACGAGGCAACCAACGCGGCGGGCGTAATAACCACGGCCAGAATCGCGGCAGCCTGCCCACATTTGGCAGTTCTTTCCAAAACACCCGCACTGAATCTGGGCCTGCTGGTTGGCAGGACGTGGACTTTGCGGTGCGTAACATCAGCGCTGGACAGTCGAACAAGGTTTATCGCTGTCCAGGGTGCGACCAGGAAATCATGCCCGGGACCTCGCACATCGTAGCTTGGCCGCAGGATTATGGTGCAGGCGCCGATGACCGGCGCCATTGGCACACTAACTGCTGGCGCAACAGAGCTCACCGCACTATCACGCGCCGCTGGGGATAGATTTACTTAGCCGGCTCAACGAGCTCCAGCAGGACGCCACCGGCATCCTTCGGGTGGATGAAGTTGATGCGCGAACCTGCGGTACCGATCTTCGGCTCCGGATACAGCACCCGGGTGCCCTGCTCCTTCAGGTGCGCCATCAGCGCCTCCAGATCAGTGACGCGAACTGCGTACTGCTGGATTCCTGGCCCCTTCTTGTCCAGGTACTTTGCAATCGTGGACTGGTCATTCAGTGGCGCAAGAATCTGAACCAGAGTGCCACCTTCAACCTTGTCGGCCGGGCCGACCATGGCCTCGTGGACGCCCTGCTCTTCATTGACTTCATCGTGGTAGTTGATGAAACCAAGGTTTGCGCGGTACCACTCGATAGCGGCATCAAAATCCGGGACTGCGACGCCGACGTGATCAACAGCGACTACGTACTTATGGGGAACGGGAATCTGTGTCTCACTCATAGTTCCCAGGGTACTCGCTATTATCGGCGCCATGATTGTCGCATTTTCTGTTGCCCCCACTTTCTCCGATCCTGAGCAGGGAATGGCTGAGGCCGTTGCTGAAGCCGTGCGTGTTGTGCGCGAATCTGGCCTGCCCAACGAGACCAATGCCATGTTCACCCTTGTTGAAGGCGAATGGGATGAGGTGATGGATGTCATTAAGCGAGCCACGGAAGCAGTCAGCCGTGTCAGTCCACGAACTTCTCTGGTCATCAAGGCGGACATTCGTAACGGATATACCGGGCAGCTGCGTGCGAAAGTGGATGCGGTCGAGGATGTGCTAAAAGCCACCGACTAGTCTCTTGTTCGGATTGGACACGTAGGCTCTACATAGGTCTTCACATAGGCTTTACGACGACACTGGAGAGGAACCCTTTTACGATGCCAGCTGGACATGGTCACGCACATGGCCATTCTCATGGTCACTCGCATGGAGCACACGGTCACCGCGAGTGCTCGACTCCGCCACCACCGCCCGGCACGGTTGATTTGGAGCAGCTCCACCAGCGCGCCGAAGCCGAACGTAAGCGCCGAGAGGAGATCGAGCGGGCAACCAGTGATCAGGGAAATGGGCTTCCTCCTGTAGTTGAGATTGTCCCGCAGACCCTTGAGGCAGAAGTCGTTCTGCGCTCGGAGCAGGTACCGGTTATTGTCTTGATCGGCATGGCTGGAGCAGCTGATTCGTTGCGTCTTCGGGCTGAGCTAGAAGGCTTGGCCCGTGAGGCTAATTTGAACTGGATCCTGGCGTGGGCAGATGCTGAGGAGCATCCGCAGCTGGCCCAGGCATTCGGTGTGCAGGCAGTGCCGACAGTCACGGCTGTGGCTATGGGCAGTCCCATTGGCATGTTTGTCGGCGAGAAAACCAGGGATTGGCTGGAGCAGTGGCTGGCGCAGGTTATGGAGGCCACTCGGGGTCGTCTCAAGGGGTTGCCGGCGGGAACTCGTATGGCTGGGGAGGGCAGCGGACCGGAGGCTCCGGAGCCTACTGACTTCTTCGGCAATCCCGTACCCACCGATGACCCGCGTTTGGAGCAGGCCGAAGAGTTGCTCGAGGAGGGCGATTTCGACGGAGCGTTGGAGCTGTATGACGCCATGCTGCAGTCCGAGCCCGCAAATCAGGGGCTGAAGCGCGCCCACGCGAATGTGTCCTTCTTCGCCCGCGCTGCCAAGATTGATCGCAGCGCAGATCCAATTGCAAAGGCCGACGCTGCGCCGAAGGACGTCGCGCTCGCCCTCGATGCCGCGGATGTCACGATGCTTGTCGACGATCCAGCGAAGGCGCTCGATCGTTTGTTGAAGTTGCTCCCGCAGGTGTTTGGCGATGACCGTGAGGCCATCAAGTCGCGTCTACTAGAGCTGCTTGTGCTATTCGATACCGCAGATCCAGTGGCATTGGATGCACGCCGGAGGATGGCTAGCGCACTGTACTAGGAGTACTGGACTAGGGGCACTGTACTAGGAGCCTGGAAAGCGCTCAGGCTCCTAGCTTGAAGCGTCGGTGTATGGCCAGTCATCCGGAGCCATGAAGTAGTAGACGCTGCCCATTACAGCGGCCATAAACGCCATTAGCAACAGGAAAAGTGTTGCTTTCATTGCCACATGACGCTCCGCATACCAGGCGTAAAAGGCATCCAATTTTGCTGCCAACCAGATGTTCAGGCGACGTGTCGGCGGATGCACCAACGAGAGAATTCCCAGTGCAACAAAGATGCAGAGCCATCCGGGAGCAGGAGTTGGCAAAATGATAATGCCAACAATGAGCAATACGAAGCCTGCGACGAGAAGAACCGGGGAGAGTACCGGCCCATACCAGGTGTTGCGCATATGGGCATGGCGAATCTGCATGCGGTCCATCAAGCGATGTACCTTTTCCTTCATTGCGATTCACTTCCTCCGATTTTCGGTGCCGTGCGCTATTTCTAGCAGCGGTCTCGGACGAGGCATCGTTGAAGCATTAAGCATCAAATGTGCAGCTCAACTGCCTGGGTGCACCGTTGGACATTGATTCTTTTAATCATGTCTATATTTAATCCATTGTTGCACAAAAGCTGCGCCCCAGTGCAACGAGATTTTTCGGAAGGTGGTAATCTTCCAACAGTTCTCAGTGGTTTACAGCAGTTACCACTGCATCTCATCCACCTGTTCACCTCAGACAGTTCATACTGCGCTAGGTGCCTTTGGTCTTCAGTTTTCTGCAGCCAGGAGTTTTGCATGCGACTTCGCCCCAAAGCCCTTCGCGCTACTTCCGCCTCGGTCATTGTTGCGCTTTCGGCCTCGACTCTGTTGGCGGGGTGCACCATCGATGTCCCAAGCACCACCGGGTCCAAGGCCACCACTGCTACCACAAAACCTAATGCTCCAGATAACGGTTGGGATGCTTCCGAGGAAGTCACCTGGTCTGATGCACAGGACGTCCTCGATACTGCGGCTAAGAGTTTCTCCGACAACTATGGCATTGATTTAGGTGTCTATTTGCGTGTCATTGACGGTCCATACAAAGGGCTCACGGCGTCGGTAGGCGAGGATACGAAGGAGTACTCCGCATCGACCATCAAGGCTCCGTTAGTGGTTACTGCGCTGAAGAAATTCGGCGATGACCTAGACAAGACGGTGACGGTCGATTGGGACAATGGTGTTGGCGGAAGCGTGATTGGCCCTGGCCAATACACGCTCGACGGGCTGTTGCAGTACGTGATGCGGTATTCGGACAACACCGCGGCGAATGGGTTGATTGACGCTGTCGCTGGTTTCGACGAGGTCAACAAAACCATCAAGGAAGCCGGTGTTGATGACAAGCGCTACCACCTGGGCAACAAGTTCAACATCCCCAATCCCAGCGGTGATCGGTCCTGGTTTACTCCCTCTCAAGCTGCGCTGTTCATGGCACGTCTCCAGGAAGTGGCCGATGGCACCTCAAAGCACAACTTCATTACCAAGGACACGGCACAAACTGCATTGACCTACCTCACTTACGGTGGTTCGCAGAAGTTTGTGATGTACGTCGGCTCCGCAGTCCAGAAGACCGGTGACACTGCCGAGGGCGTTAATGACCACGGTATTTTGTACACCGCAGCCGGACCCATCGCTTACGCCATTACGACGCGCTTTGATGAGGTGCCGCTCAATGAGCTTACCGACGGCCTGCTCGGCCAGCTGGGTTCCCAAATAGCCCCGCTTCTGCCGGATTACAATCGCCTTGGTAAGGATGGCAAGCCACTGACTGCCAAGCAGGCTGCGACGTGGAGCGCGGATGAGGATGGCGACGGCATTCCGGATCGCATCGGAACCGACAGCATGGATGGATCCGCGTACACCGATGATTCAGATTCTGCGAATTACAACGAATCTTTGGAACCTGACTGGTTCAATCCGTTCCGAGGATAAAACCTGGATACGCTCCCCAAAACAAAATTGCCCGTGTGTCAGGTTTTCAGGAGGAAACTCAGATCACTGAAAACCGTGCAGCACGGGCAATTCCTATGTGATTGTCTTTTGTTTGGCTGGATTCGGGACTAGCCCTGCCACTTCAGCCAAACGGCGGTGTTGGCCGGCAGCACCAAATCAATCGAGTGAGCCTGGCCGTTCCAACCGTGCTCGACCGCGGTCACAGTACCGTTTTCACCGTAGCCGGAGCCCTCGTAACGCGATGCGTTTGTGTTCAGAATCTCCGTCCATTGGCCACCGCGCGGTACGCCAATCTTGTAGATTTCCTGCGTGGTTCCCGACAGGTTATAGACGCAGGCGACGACCGAGTCATCGGTGCCGTAACGGACAAAGGACACAACATTGTTTGTGGAATCATCCGCGTTAATCCACTGGAAGCCCTCTGGGCGGTCATCCTGGGTGTAGAACGCTGGGTTTTCCTTGTAGATGGCGTTGATGTCCTTAACCAGCAGCTGAATGCCGCGGTGGAATTCGCCGCTCCAACCTTCGAGGTTGTCCCAAGCCACGGACTCATCGTGGTTCCACTCGTGGTTCTGGCCAAGATCCTGACCCTGGAATAGAAGCTGCTTGCCCGGGTGCGCCCACATGAAGGTCAGGAAAGTACGTAGGCCTGCGGCCTTATCCCAATCGCCGCCCGGCATGCGCTCCCACAGCGAGCCCTTGCCGTGCACGACCTCGTCGTGGCTAATCGGCAGAATGAACTCTTCCGAGTAGGCGTAGACCATAGCGAAGGTGAGCTCATGGTGGTGGTAGGAGCGGTAAATCGGCTCCTTGCTGAAGTACTCCAGCGTGTCATTCATCCAGCCCATGTTCCACTTCATAGAGAAGCCCAAGCCACCGTGCTCGGTAGGTGCGGTCACACCCGGCCAAGAAGTAGATTCTTCGGCCACGGTGAGGAAGCCCGGGTTGTGCTTGTGTACCGTGGCGTTGAATTCCTGCAGGAACTGAACAGCATCGAGGTTTTCACGGCCACCGTACTGGTTCGGCAGCCACTCGCCTTCATTGCGGGAGTAGTCCAGGTACAGCATGGAAGCCACTGCGTCGACGCGCAGACCGTCGATGTGGAACTCTTCTGCCCAGTACAGTGCGTTGGCGTAGAGGAAGTTGCGTACCTCGTTGCGGCCGAAGTCGAAAACGTAGGTGCCCCAGTCGCGCTGCTCGCCGCGGCGCCAGTCCGGGTGCTCGTAGCAAGCCGTGCCATCGAAGCGGGCAAGTGCGAACTCGTCCTTCGGGAAGTGCCCCGGAACCCAGTCCATGATGACACCGATGCCAGCGGCGTGGAAGGCATCAACTAGACCGCGGAACTGATCTGGGGTGCCGAAGCGGCTGGTCGGAGCGTAGTAGCCGGAAACCTGATAACCCCAGGAACCGGTGAACGGGTGCTCACATACTGGCATGAACTCCACATGGGTGTAGCCCATGTCGACCACGTAACGCACCAGCTTCTCCGCCATAACCTCGTAGCTCAGGCCCTGCTTCCAGGAACCCAAGTGGACCTCGTAGATAGAGATGGGCTCTTCGGTCCAGTCTGTGTTGGCGCGCTTTTCCATCCACGCTTGGTCGCTCCAGGCGTAGTCGGAGGTCGCAACAATCGACCCGGTAGCCGGTGGGAGCTCAGCAGCACGCGCCATCGGGTCGGCCTTATCGCGACGCTGTCCCTCCGGTGTCGTGATGGCGAACTTGTAGACTTCGCCCTCACCCACACCCGGGATGAACAGCTCCCAGATACCTGCGCCACCCATAGAGCGCATTGGGTACTGCGCGCCGTTCCACATACAGAAGTCACCGACCACGGCGACGCCGCGTGCGTTCGGAGCCCAGACCGTAAACGAGGTGCCTTCGACCGTACCCAGCTCTGTGTCGTAACTGCGAAGGTGAGCACCGAGAACCTTCCACAGTTCCTCATGACGTCCCTCGCCGATTAGGTGTAGGTCACCAGCGCCGATAGTGGGGAGGAAACGGTAGCCGTCGGCACGCTCTACGGTCTCGCCGGAGTCCCACGTAATGCGCAGACGGTAGTCGAAGTCATCGCCGCCGGGGACGAGGGCGGTGAAGAAACCGTCGCCCAGGTTCTCCGCTTCAAACTCGCCGCGCGTGCTGACGACAGTAACTGCCTGAGCGCCGAAGACCCTCGTGCGAATAACCGTGTCACCGTCCACGACGTGTGCGCCGTAGATGCTGTGCGGATCGTGATGGGTGCAGTAGCGCAGGCGATCCATATCGCCGGAATCAATTGCGAGGCGGGGATCTGTGTGGGCTCCCATGGAAGGTCCTTCCGAAGCGTTTCTAGGTAGGTGAATGTGAAGTTGTTGAGTTAAGTTTTAAAGAAATAGAGGGAGGTAGGGGACAGTGGGCTGCTAACTCACCCGCCAGCCTAACGACGAATCGTTGCGACAGTGGTCAGGTCAGCGGCCCACTAACCCCGAAAGTTCCCAGCAAGCGTTCTAGCCCTCGTAGTCGGGGACGTCGCGCCAAGCCAACTTGTGGCGGAGCTTGACATCGATTTCCGGCAGCTTGATGATGTGCGCAACGTTTTCCCACGGTGCCAGGCGGACGTAGTTGTCCTTGCCCCAGTTGAACTGGTTGCCGGTAATCAGGTCAGTGACATCCATGCGGTCGTGGTTGCGGAGCCCGATGCAATCCATGTCGAGGTGCACGGTAGCTTCCTGGGCATTCCACGGATCGAGGTTGAGAACAACGAGGATGGCATCGCCGGTGACCGGATCGAGCTTCGAGTAAGCCAGCAGGTTGTCATTGTCGATGTCGTGGAAGTGCAAGTTGCGCAGCTGCTGCAGAGCAGGGTGCTCCCGACGAATCTTGTTCAGCGTGGCAATGAACGGCTCCAGCGAGTTGCCGGTGGCCAGTGCCTGGTCGTAATCGCGGCTGCGGAGCTGGTACTTCTCGCTGTCGAGGTACTCCTCGGAGCCCTCCTTGACCGGAACGTTTTCAAACAGCTCGAAGCCGGAGTACATGCCCCACAGCGGAGACAGGGTTGAAGCCAGCGCGGCGCGGATGGCGAAGGCGCCACGGCCGCCCTTGACCAGGAAGTCATGCAGAATATCGGGGGTATTGACCCATAGGGATGGGCGAGCGATGTCCGCATGGCGGGTAATCTCCTCGCCGAATTCGGTCAGCTCTTCCTTCGTAGTCTTCCACGGGAAGTAGATGTAGGACTGAGTGAAGCCAGCCTTGGCCAGGCCGTAGAGGCGGGCCGGGGCGGTGAAGGCCTCGGCGAGGAAGATGACCTCCGGGTTGGTTTCGTGAACGGTTTCAATCAGCCATTCCCAGAAGTTGCCCGGCTTGGTGTGGGGGTTATCCACGCGGAAGACCTTGACTCCACGCTTGACCCAAAACTTCACTACACGCAGAACCTCTGCGTACAGGCCCTTGGCATCGTTGTCGAAATTCAGCGGGTAGATGTCCTGGTACTTCTTCGGCGGATTCTCGGCGTAGGCAATGGTGCCGTCCGGCAGCACGGTGAACCACTCCGGGTGAGCCTTAGCCCAGGGGTGGTCCGGTGCACACTGGAGCGCTAGGTCGATAGCGACCTCGAGGTCGCGCTCCTTAGCAGCCTTGATGAATTCCTTGAAGTCCTTTTCGTCACCGAGGCTCGGGTGGATGGCGTCGTGGCCACCTTCTGCGGAGCCGATAGCCCACGGAGATCCGACATCGCCCGGTTCCGGGGTCAGGGTGTTGTTGCGACCCTTGCGATTGATTTCACCGATTGGGTGAATCGGGGGCAGATAGACCGTGTCGAAGCCCATGCGCTGAGCGCGATCAAGCTGTGCAACCGCAGTCTTGAATGTGCCGTGCAGCAGCTCGCCATTTTCGCCGTAACCACCGTTGGAACGGGGGAAGAACTCATACCAAGAGGAGTACAGGGCTTCGCGGCGGTCAACCTTGATCTTGCGGGTCTTTCCGCGGGTCAAAAGGTCGCGCACCGGGTGCGCCTGCAAAATGGCGCGGGTCTCGTCGGAAAGCGCGGCTGCAATGCGGGCGCGAAGATCGCCGTCGCCGCGCAGACCTGCGGCGATGGAGCGTAGGTGGTTGCGGTGGATAGCAGCGGCACCAGCGGCGGCGCGGTCGAAGAGAGCGGCGCCAATTTCTAGATCATTAGCGAGTTCAGCTTCGCTCTGACCTGCCTCGAACTTCTTGGTGATAGCGTTGCGCCACGTTGCCATCGGGTCGGACCAGGCATCAATGCGAATGGTCCACAGCCCGGGAACATCTGGGACGAAGGTGGCATTGACCTGATTTGGATCATGGTCAGAAAAGTGCATTGGAATGCGCTGTGAGCGGGAAGCAAAAGCTGATTCCTTCGGCCCCTTGACGTTGAGCGTGGCGTTCATCGCGTCGTGGCCTTCTCGCCAAATGACGGCGAACGTTGGGACGACTTCACCCACTACGGCCTTCGATGGAGTTGCACCACCGTTGATTTGAGGACGGATGTCATCAATACCGATTCGACCAGTCATAAAAGACGTTCTCCTAATTGTCGGCGAGCTAGGTGAAAATCGAAGCAAAACCATCTCGAGTGAACTCGATTTGCTCTCTACCGAGGATAGATGAGAATGTCCAAGCGCACATTTGGGCAAAGTTAGGGCACCATGGATGTGTGGCTGAATTGGAAGAAGACTTTAACGAAGATTTGCTACTCGACTTTCGCGACGTAAACCTCATCCGTGGTGGCCGTACGCTGGTCGGGCCGGTCGATTGGCAAGTAGAACTTGACGAACGCTGGGTCATCATGGGGCCGAACGGTGCAGGCAAAACTTCTTTGATGCGCATTGCTGCAGCGGAGGAGTTCCCGTCTTCAGGGGTGGCCCATGTGATGGGCGAGCAGATTGGGCGCACCGACATGCGTGATCTGCGCACCATGATTGGTTTGACATCATCGTCGATTGCTCACCGCATTCCCAATGACGAAAAGGTCGCGGACCTTGTTATTTCCGCCAGTTACTCCGTCCTGGGGCGCTGGCGTGAGACCTATGAAGAGATGGATTTCGAACAGCTCTCCGAGATTCTCGAGCGCATGGGTGCTGAGCATCTTGCAGACCGCACCTGGGGCACTCTCAGTGAGGGAGAGCGCAAGCGCGTACTCATCGCACGAGCCATGATGGTCAACCCCGAATTGCTGCTTCTCGACGAGCCGGGAGCCGGACTCGACCTCGGCGGTCGCGAGGACCTCGTCGGTTACTTAGGCGAACTCGCACTCGACCCGGATGCGCCGGCGATGGTGATGATTACGCACCACCCGGAAGAAATTCCGTACGGCTTCACCCATGCGATGCTCCTCGACGAAGGCAATGTCATCGCACAGGGGCTTATTGACGACGTCCTGACCAGTGAGAACCTGACCAAGGCTTTCCACCAGGAAATCGTCGTCGATCGCATCGATGATCGCTACTTTGCGCGCCGGGCACGGCCTGCTGGAAAGCACCGGAAGAAGTAGACGCTCATGGCGGTTCCGACACCTGAAACCCCGAATACACCCGCGTCGCCGAAACTGGCTGCGACTGTGTTGCTGCTCCGCGACACCCACTGCGGGCTCGAGGTCTACGTTCAAGAACGCGTATCCTCAATGCGTTTTGCGGCCAACATGACCGTGTTCCCCGGCGGTGGAGTAGACCAGCGTGATTTCCCAGCTGTCGCGAATGAGGTCATGGCCGTGACCGAGCCGTCGGAAGCCGACCCCGAGTCGCGGATCGCGCAGGCTTTTAACGTCGGTCGCGCGCGGGCGCACGCGCTCACCTGCGCGGCCGTGCGTGAGACCTTTGAGGAAACAGGCACTCTGTTGGTTCGCAATGCTGGCGGTGAGATTGTCGCAGATGGCCACCGCTTCCACCGTCAGCGACGACAGCTGGAAGCCCACGAGTTGTCGTTGACGGATTTCCTTAGCAATGAAAATCTGGCGCTCGATGCCGAACTCGTCAGTCCTTGGGCTAACTGGGTGACACCCGAATCCAACCCCATTCGCTACGACACCTATTTCTTCCTCGCCGCGCTTCCCGACGGTCAAAGGGCCGACGGTGACACCTCTGAGGCATCATCTTCAGGCTGGTTCCGCCCGACTACGATTTTGGATGGATGGCGCCGTGGGCTACTTGGCCTCATGCCTCCGACCTGGGCGCAACTGACTCGTTTGGACGGTGTCGGTACTGTGGCGGAGGCTCTCGAGGCGGCCAGAAACACTCCGGTGCGACGCACCAGTAGTGACTTCCTCGGGGAACCTTTTATGGATGAGTACTTTGCCGTTGCCACCCACATGGGGCATTTGCGCAAAGGTATGAACCGTTAGCCGACTACTCAACCCCCGTTAACCGGCTGATCCCTAGTTGGAAGGAGATAACGAGTGTCCCTGTCCGCTGCAGAGGTGGCCGCTGTTGCTGCTCACCCGAAGTGGCTAGATGAGGCCGACCAGCTCGCGCTCACTAAAAAGTCTCTGATTGCAGACTCCGCGCATCTACGCCAACACTGTGGCGAGTTTGGTCGCGCGGTCATTGAGGTCGCGGCAGCTCGGCGTTCGGCGGTCAGCAAACTGCCAGGGGACTGGATCTTCTCTTCCGAAGCAGCGCAACAGGCCACGCCCTTTGTCGTCGCGATGGCTCGCGCCCGTAGGCTTGCGCATCTCGGTGTCGAAGCAGTGGCCGATGTGACCTGCTCCATCGGTACTGAAGTGGCAGCAATTGACCACCTGGGCCTGACCGTCGTCGGGTCTGATCTCGACCTTGCACGGCTGGCCATGGCGCGGCATAACGTCGGCAAGAACATTTTCGCGCAGGCCGATGCTTTGCAACCGGCCTTTGACGCACCCGTCATTGTCGCTGACCCTGCACGCCGCTCCGGGGGCCGCAGGATCACCAACCCGGAGGACTTGCTCCCGTCGCTGCCGGCGCTCATAGCCGCCTGGCCCGACAAAGAACTAGCTATCAAATGTGCGCCGGGCCTCGACTTCAGCGAGTGGAGCGGGGAAGTGGCTGTCACTTCGGTGGACGGTGCGGTCAAGGAGGCGTGTCTATATACGCCGGGGCTGGCCGGAGTTACCGATGGGCAATCCGTAACGCGATCGGCGATGGTTATCCAGACCGTCGATAAGCACAGGCCGTTAGAGTTGTCGGCGGTGGACGTGCAGACCTACGACGACACCATGCCTGACGACGTCGATGTGCGCGCTGCCGGCCGGTACATCATTGATCCGGATGGGGCGATTGTGCGCGCCGGGCTGGTGCGGCATTTTGCGGCGGCGCATGGGCTCTGGCAGCTCGATGAGCGGATTGCGCACGTCAGTGGCGATGTTTTGCCGCAGGGGATTGCCGGGTTCGAAGTTATTGAGCAAGTGGGGTTGAAGCAGGTTCGCAAGGCACTGGCAGCGTTGGATTGCGGATCGGTGGAGATTCTCGTGCGCGGGGTAGACGCCAACCCCGACGCGTTGCGCAAGCAGTGGAAACTTAAGGGCTCCAGGGCATTGGCGGTGGTTGTCACGCGCATCGGACGGAGCGCGACGGCGTTTATCTGTCAGCCCCGGGAGATCGGTTAAGGACCGCTTTACGACGGAAAACTGGTGGGGGTAGCCCGTTGGGGATCGGTGTTTGCTGTCGGCGAATACTGCGGAGATAGCTGCAGTTGATTGCGTACTATTAACGTCTGACATGCGGAAATAGCATGTTGGCGGGCGGGCTGTGCTCGTGGTGTAGAAAAAAATTTAAAAAAATAACGACATTGTTATCTGGATCACCTTCGCATTGGCGATAGGTTCTGTTATCTTCAACACAGACGACCTAGAGCGTGGCCTGGTTCACTTTATTGTGAGGCGGCTTGCGAAGTAAGGTCAGATAAACGTTCACCAGTAATCAACCAGTAAGGACGACAGAAAAATGCCGAACATCGTGGTTCTGGTCAAGCAGGTTCCGGACACCTGGTCCGAGCGTAAGCTCACCGATGACAAGTTTGTCCTCGATCGTGAGTCTGCAGACGCAGTTCTCGACGAAATTAATGAGAACGCTGTTGAGGCTGCCCTGCAGCTGAAGGAAGAGCACGGCGGAAACGTTACCGTCGCAACTGTTGGCCCGGATCGTGCCATCGAGGCACTGCGCAAGGCTCTGTCCATGGGTGCAGACGACGCCGTCATTCTTTCGGACGACGCACTTGAAGGTTCCGACGCTGTTCAGACCGCATGGGCTCTGTCCAACGTCATTGACACCCTCGAAGATGTTGACCTCATCGTCACCGGTAACGCCTCCACCGACGGTGGCACCGCTTCCGTCCCGGCTATCCTCGGTGTCTACCGCGACCTCCCGGTTCTGACTCACCTGCGTTTCGTCGCTATCGACGGTGACTCCATCACCGGTGAGCGCGAGGTCGAAGACGGCATCTACCAGCTCAAGGCATCCCTGCCGGCAGTCGTTTCCGTCACTGAGAAGGCTAATAGCCCGCGCTTCGCATCCTTCAAGGGCATCATGGCCGCTAAGAAGAAGCCGGTCACCGAGCTGACTCTGGACGATGTTGCTGCTGAGGCAGAGCAGGTTGGTCTCGAAAACGCTGCTACCGGTGTCACTGGCTCCACTCCGAAGCCGGCTAAGACCGCTGGTGAGCGCATTAACGATGAGGGAGACGGCGGCGCCAAGCTGGCCGAGTACCTCAAGGCCCAGAAGTTCATCTAAGGCGCTTGACGCGAATAGAAGACAAATAGAGATACAAGTAGGAGAAAGATCACTATGACCGACGTCCTCGTTCTCGTCGAGCACGCAAATGGCGAGCTGAAGAACACCACCGCTGAACTGCTGACCGCTGCTTCCGCATTCGGCACCCCGGCCGCAGTTGTCGTGGGTACCCCGGGTACCGCTGCTGGCTTCGCAGACACCCTGGCCTCCTACGGCGCTGGCGAGATTCTCGCTGCTGAGTCCGACGATGCCGACAAGTACCTGATCACCCCTGAGGTTGACGTTCTCGTCGGCCTGGCCTCCGAGCGTGAGGTTCCGGTGCTGGTTTCCGCTTCCGCAACCGGCAAGGAAATCGCTGGCCGCGTCGCTGCGCTGACCGGTTCCGGTCTGCTGTCCGACGTTGTTGCTATCAACGATGACGCTTCCGTTAAGTACTCCATCTTCGGTGGCGAGTACATCGTCGACGGTGTCGGCTACGGCGCATCCCCGGTCTACGCTCTGCGTCCGGGCTCCGTTGACCCGGAGGAGAAGTCCGGTTCCGCTGACGTTACCGAGATTGCATTCCCAGAGATCGGCAACAACGCTGTCGAGATCGTTTCCTTCGCACCGGCTGAGGGCGGCGACCGTCCGGAGCTGACCGAGGCTAAGCTGGTTGTTTCCGGTGGCCGCGGTGTCGCATCCGAGGATGGCTTCAAGAACGTTGTTGAGCCGCTGGCAGACGTTCTCGGCGCAGCTGTTGGTGCTTCCCGTGCTGCTGTTGACGCTGGCTACTACCCGGGTCAGTTCCAGGTTGGCCAGACCGGTAAGACCGTTTCCCCGGACCTCTACGTTGCTCTGGGTATTTCCGGTGCTATCCAGCACAAGGCAGGTATGCAGACCTCCAAGACCATCGTTGTGGTCAACAAGGACGAAGAGGCTCCGCTGTTCGAGATTGCTGACTTCGGTGTCGTCGGTGACCTGTTCGACGTTGTCCCGCAGGCTATCGAGAACCTGAAGTAATACGCACTTGCCTTAAGGCTGCTAGTTGCGTAAGGCTGCTGGCCGAGAGTCAACTCGGCTAGCAACTACCCGCTCGGGGTGGGCACAGATTTCCTGTCTGTTCCCGCCCCGAGCATTTTTTGGTCCTACTCATCTGTTCGTGCAGACAGTGAGGTTTAACTATGGCGGATAGTGAGCATAAGGCGCACGCAGCGTTATACTGCCTGCATGCTTAATGACCACATCGTTGCCGCTCCGGACGAGAAGAGTGAAATGAAGTCTGCTGCGAAGACCCGTTACTTTGTGGATCATGCCGCGACTACACCATTGCGCCCAGAAGCGCGCACGGCAATGGTCGAGAACCTAGGTCTGGCCAACCCCTCGGGGCAGTACGCCACCGCACGCATTGCGAAAAAGGTTCTGGAAGAGTCCCGAGAAGAAATTGCAGAGCTGCTCAGTGCCGATCCCATCGAGGTAGTTTTTACTTCCGGTGGAACTGAGGCCGACAATCTAGCGATTTCAGGCCTGTACTTCAAGGCCTCTGGCTCGGACATTGTGGTTCCACCAATCGAGCACGATGCAGTGTTGAAGACATGCCACCATCTGGAAAAGGAACACTGGGCCAAGATTGTTGAGGCTCCTGTAGGTGCTGATGGTCGCGTTGACATGGTGCAGTTCCCGGAGATGAGTCGGCAGAACACCGCGCTGGTGACGTGCATGTGGGCGAACAATGAGACCGGCACCATCCAGCCGGTGGAGGAGATTGCCAAGCGGGCGAAGGATGCTCGCGTGCCTTTCCATATCGATGCTGTGCAGGCAGCCGGACATCTGCCCATTGATTTCCACGCAAGTGGCGCCACTACAATGGCCATCTCCGCGCACAAGTTCGGCGGTCCCCGTGGGATTGGGGCGCTGCTTGTTCGTCGTGAAGCGAAACTTACCCCGCATAACAACGGCGGCGGGCAGGAACGCGGACTGCGTTCGGGCACGCAGGACGTGGCGTCGGCGGCGGGCATGGCGGCAGGACTGCGCGCGGCGGTGGACACGATGGCGGCGGACGATGAGCGAATCCGCGGTCTGACGCAGCAGCTCATCAGGGCAATCATGCACATCGACGGTGCGATTATCCACACCAGCGAGCTCGCTTTGCCGGGGCATGTCTACGCCAGCTTCCCGGGCGCGGAGGCCGATAGTTTGATCATGCTGTTCGATGCGGCGGGAATTGACTGTTCTACGGGATCGGCATGTAGCGCGGGCGTTAATCGTCCCTCGCACGTGCTGATGGCGATGGGCGTTTCGGAGCCGGAAGCGCGGTCGTCGATTCGTTTTACGCTGGGGTACACCTCGACGCAGGCGGATGTCGACGCCGTCATTTCGGCGCTGCCGGAAACGGTCGAGCGGGCGCGGCGTGCTGGCATGGCTTAGTTTTTGCCCCGTGGTGGTACGGTGACACGTGCACAAAATCTAGAGGGGAAAGGTTGCAACGCAATGCGAGTTCTTGCAGCAATGAGCGGTGGTGTGGATTCGTCCGTGGCTGCGGCGCGTGCATTGGCCGCAGGTCACGAGGTCGTCGGCGTGCACTTGGCGCTGTCGAAAGATCCGCAGTCCGTTCGCGCCGGATCCCGCGGCTGCTGTTCGCTAGAGGACTCCGGCGATGCCCGCCGCGTCTGCGATGAGCTGGGCATTCCTTTCTACGTCTGGGATTTCTCCGAGCGCTTCAAGGAAGAGGTCATGGATGACTTCTACGACTCCTACGAGCGCGGCGAGACGCCGAACCCATGCCTGCGCTGCAATGAACGCATCAAGTTCGCCGCTCTACTAGAGCGCGGCATCGCGCTCGGCTTCGACGCTGTGGTCACGGGGCACTACGCTTTGCTTGGCGACGACGGCCTGTTGCGCCGCGGCCGCGATGCGAAGAAGGACCAGTCCTATGTCCTGGGCGTGCTGGATCGCGAGCAGCTGCAGCGCTCGATGTTCCCGGTAGGAAACACCGAGAAGCCAGAGATTCGTGAAGAAGCCCGCGGGATGGGACTAGGCACTGCCAACAAGCCGGACTCTTACGACATCTGCTTCATCCCGGATGGCAATACCAAGGCGTTCCTGGGCGCGAAGATTGGCCGTCGCCCGGGCACCATTGTGGATAAGGAAACTGGCGACACCGTCGCTGAGCACGACGGTGTCTACGGTTTCACCATTGGTCAGCGCAAGGGGATTGGCCTGGCGGGGCCGATGCCGGATGGCAAGCCGCGCTATGTCACCGGCATTGATGCAGAGACCGGCACGGTGACAATCGGCACGGCTGCGGACTTGAATGTCAACGTGCTCGAGGCCGACCGTGCCATCTGGCTGGCCAACCCGGATGAAGTACTCGCTGCCTCGGAGGCCGGCAAGCTGCAGGTGCAGGTGCGTGCGCACGGTCGCCCCATCGACTGCCGTATTGAAGTGCTGGCAGGACCTGACGATGACATCACCGGACGCGGTGGCGCCTTCCGGCTGCGCCTGAGCGATCCGCTCCGTGGTGTCGCTCCTGGCCAGGCCGCTGTTTTGTACCACACTGACACTGCGGGCGACTACGTGCTGGGCTCCGGCACGATTGTCTCGACCGCCCGTGAAGAGGACTTGTCGTGACCTCCTTTGTCGGCCTTGGCCCGATGCCGGGCCGCAATCCACACGAGGCGGCAGAGATTGTCATTGGCGAATGCCTGGAAGGTCACCTCACGCTACCGACGTTGCCCGCCCGTGGGTTCGGCGCCGATGCCGTCGGTCGCACGGCCGCCCTCATGGCTGACCTCGTCGTGGACAGGGGAGCGCGCTCCTGGAAAGTCGCCGACCGTCGTGGTCGCGCGAGTGCCTTGGCCACTGATTATCTCCACCGAGACATCGACGCGTGCGAGGAAGCGTGGGGACGCACCCCGCAGAAGATTCGCCTGACCGCTCTCGGCCCATGGACGATGGCGACTTCGGTGGAAAATGCCGCAGGCCATCTCATCGCCGTTGACCGCGGCGCCGTGAAGTACTTCGCGCAGTCGCTGGCCGCGGGATTGGCTTCCCACATCGCCGATGTCCGTCGGCGTTTCGACAGCGACATCGAGGTACTTCTGGCAGAACCCGCACTCGGCGCAGTCGTACAGGGCAAGATCAAGGCTCCGTCCATGCTGATGGGCAACGCGGGCTATCTCCCCGCCCAGGGGCACCGCGAGATCGCGGAGATCTTCCTCGAGGTCACGGGGCCGCTGCGTGACGACGACATCGAAGTGACCATCGCGCTGTCGAGCCCCGATGGCCTGGCTGTTCAGGCCTTGGCGGATTCCGGTGCGGCCGGAGTGTGGCTACCTCGCAAAGAACTGACCACCACGCAGCAACTGGATTTTGCGGCTGCCGTGGTCGGTGCCGATATGTCCCTGGAGCTGGGTATTGTGCCAGTGACGGTCACGGAGCGAGAAGAGCACACGGGCGTCCCGATGGCGACACCGGCTCGAGCACTCGCTGAGCAAGCAGCGCTGTTCTGGGATGAGCTGGGCTATTCGCGCCTACAGATTGCTGAGAGCTTGAATCTGGCGCCGATGGGCGGCTTTGCTGCCAGCTCCAATGAAGAAGCACAGGCGCAACTCGGCGCAGGCCGTAATGCCACGGAACTTCTTCGTCGGGCAGCCGGTGACTTGGCTCGCGACGAATAGCGACCTTATTCCACCAGCGTATTGAGGTAGTCGGCGAAGTAGGGAAGTGTGAATTCCACGTATCCCGTCGACGCTGACACAATCAACTCGCGGTAAATCAGGTCATGGCGAAGCTGTGAGATGCCAGAGAGTTTGCGTCCCATGGTCTCTGCGATGGCGCTCGTGGCCACGGGCTTTCCATTGGGGGAGAGGCGCGCCATCGCTTTGAGAAAATCAATCTGGCGAGGTGGCACTTTCCGCAGGCTGGGCGCATGAACTTGCAGCCCGATGCGGCGGATGGATTCCGCTGCGGCATCCGAGACATGCTGAGCGGTAATGGTGTCCGAGTGGGCCAACCTGGCCTTAGCCCAAGCGACTGAGCCAATGGTCTGTATGAGATACGGGTAGCCGTGGCTGAGTTCAGCGGCCAGCTCGACGGCATCCTCGGTCATCGCGCGTTCGCCGAGTTCTGCAGTTCTGCGAATGATGTCCTTGGTGGTCTCCAAGTCCAATCGGCCCAGAGACACGCGCTCGGCACGGCGTAAGAATGTTGCGCCCTCTAGCTGGAGCAAGTCTTCGATACCGCTGGGCAGCCCGGCTGCGACAAAGGCAATCTCCGCATCGTCGCGATTTAGGTCCTGGATTGCATGGGCAATTTCGTTGAGCTGTGCGGGTTCTGCACTTTGCACCTCGTCGAGAGTGAGCAAGATGCCGGATCCCTGTGGCATGAGGAGAGCCGAGAGATCCTGAAGTTGGCTGAGCAGATTCCTGCCGGGCTCGGGCTGAGAAGTGCTGACTTCCGTCTTAAACCCGCCAATGCCGGCGATGGACAGGCCGGTGAGGTGACGGCCGTTGCCCGTCGGTGCACTGTCAATGGCACTGAAAGCGCGCGGAATGGTGACATCGGTGAGCTCAGAAATCATTTCAGAGCCGATGTGAGCACGCAGCACAATCCATCCCAGTTGCTTTGCTGCGGCTTCAAACTCGTTGAGAAGTACCGTCTTGCCGATTCCGCGGGTACCGGAAATTAGCGCGGTTCGCCAGGGATTACCGGGGCCTTCCGCCAGAGCCAGCTCAAACGAGTCCAGCTCGACATCGCGCCCACCGATGATGGCCGGGGATCGGCCGAATGTGGGGTGGAAAGGATTGCGTGGGATGGAGATGGCCTTGTCGCTGCGAGTGGTCACGCATCAATAATAGCAATGGATAATCCACATCGACTTGGATAACTTGGATATCCCGCCGAAATTTGGATATTCGGTTTCCGTTGGATAATCACAAAACTCTGGATATTGGGAGAGCCGGGGAGGGTGAAGGGGTCGCTGCTCAGTCCATCGGCCACCCGAAGGTGAAGTCCGACGTATCCTTACCCTTTTCGGTCAGGTACTGCTGCAGGTTCTTCTTGTACTGGTAGTACGCGACGGCCTGCAGCTCCATCAGCTCTTCCCCTGATTTTTCGGTTAGCTCCCGGTAGTGGCGCGCCATCACCCATGCGATGCGCGCAGCCGCCAGAGCATCTTCGGTGGCATCATGTGCCCCGTCCAGGCGCACCTGATAATGGCGGGAGACATCAGTCAAAGTGCGTTTTTCACGACGTTCTGGGTCGACGTAATTATCCAGCACAAAGGGGTCGACGACGAGGCCGTCAACAGTAAAACTGGGATCCTGCGAGCGCAGTACCGTCAGATCATAAGCCGCGTTATAGGCCACTACGGTCAGACCATCGCGCCAGGCAGCTCGAAGGCCGGCAATGGTATCCGCTAGCACTTCATCGTGCGGGCGCCCCTCCGCGCGAGCTTTTTCAGTGGTGATGCCATGCACATCAGACGCAGCTTGTGGAATTTCGACACCGGGATTAGCGAGCATGATGGTGGAATCTTTGCCCTGCTCAGTCAGTCGGACCAGTGCGGAAGTGACAATCTTGCAGGTGCGAGGATCCGTGCCGGTAGTCTCCAGATCAAACGCGAGCATGCGTCGCGGATCGAAATTATGCATGTCTCAACTGTAGCGGAGAGTGCGGATTCGCTGAGGGGCAGGAACAAGGTCAAGAGAATTTCCGTGTCCTCCGGCGCATCCGGGCAATGACATAGAATGAGCGACGTGACTTCCTCGACCGATGAGAACTCCGACCTGTCAACCTCCGATTTGTCTTCGTTTTCCAGCGCCCCCGCCTCCGAGCCAGCGCCGGCGGACGTCCGGGAGAAGTGGCAAGATCTAGCAACTCGCATTCGTGAAAACGCTGCGCTGTACTACACCGCGCAGCCGGTTATCTCCGATGCTGAATACGACGAGATGTTCCGTCAACTGCAGCGGTTAGAGGAGCAGTGGCCCGATCTGGTGGTGCCGGACAGCCCCACGCAGCAGGTCGGTGCGCAGGTCGACACGCCTGCCGACGGGGAAGTGTTCGAGCCTGTTGAGCACCTCGAACGCCTTTACAGCTTGGACAATGTTTTCGATGAGCAGGAGTTGCGCGGCTGGCTGGCCCGCACCCCGGCCAGCACGTATCTGACCGAGCTGAAAATCGATGGCCTGTCTATCGATCTGGTCTATGAGAATGGCCGCCTTGTCCGGGCGGCCACCCGCGGAGACGGCCGCGTGGGGGAGAACGTCACCGCCAATGCGCGCACTATCGAAGATATTCCGCATGAAATCAGCGGCGAGAACATCCCCGACGTGCTCGAGGTGCGTGGTGAAGTCTTTATCTCGTTGGAAGAGTTCGAACGCATCAACGCCGATCGCGTCGAAGCGGGTCAGAAGCCGTTTGCCAACCCCCGTAACGCCGCCGCCGGTTCCCTGCGACAGAAGGATGTTGCAGAAGTGGCCAAGCGCCGGTTGTCCATGATTTGCCATGGAATTGGTCATATCGAGGGCTGGCGTCCACAGTCCCAGCACGAGGCATATCGTGCCTTGGACGAGTGGGGTTTCCACGTGTCGCCGTATACAAAGCAGGTTCATTCCGCGGATGACGTCGTTAAGCAGATGCAGTACTGGGGCGAGCACCGCCACGACGCCATCCACGAGATGGACGGGCTTGTGGTCAAGGTTGACTCCCTTTCCGAGCAGCGCGCGTTGGGCGCGACCTCGCGGGCGCCGCGCTGGGCGATTGCCTACAAGTATCCGCCAGAAGAGGTCACCACGGACCTGCTGGACATTCGAGTCTCCATCGGCCGAACTGGTCGTGCGACGCCATATGCCGTGATGAAGCCGGTCTTCGTGGCCGGGTCAACTGTCGAGATGGCGACGCTACACAACCCTTCCGAGGTGCACCGAAAGGGTGTGCTCATCGGGGACCGTGTGACCATCCGCAAGGCCGGTGACGTGATTCCAGAGGTACTCGGCCCCGTAGCCGATCTCCGAGATGGTAGCGAGCGAAAGTACATTTACCCGACTCTCTGCCCCGAGTGCGGTACTCGTTTGGCTCCGGCAAAGGACAGCGATGCCGATTGGCGTTGCCCCAATACCCGCTACTGTCCAGGTCAGCTGCGGCGTCGAATTGAATTCCTCGCCTCCCGCTCCGGGTTCGATATCGAAAACCTGGGGGAGAGGGGCGCTGCCGATTTGATTCATCGCGGCGTGCTTGCCGACGAGTCCCGCCTCTTCGACCTCACCGAGGAAGATTTGCTCGGCACTGAGGTCTACACTACGGCTTCGCGGAAAACCCTGAACGCCAATGGTAAGAAACTGTTGGCCAACATCGAGGCAGCTAAGGATAAAGAGCTGTGGCGCGTATTGGTCAGCCTGTCCATTCGTCATGTGGGTCCAACAGTGGCGCGGACCTTGGCACAGAAGTTCGGCTCGATGGAGGCGCTGCGCGCTGCGAGCCGCGAGGAGATTTCGGCCATCGATGGCATTGGCGAGATCATCGGCGATTCCGTGGCTGACTGGTTCGAGGTGGACTGGCACCGCGAGGTTGTCGAGCGCTGGGAAGCTGCCGGTGTGCGTATGGCCGATGAGGTCGCCGATCGTCCAGATCAGGTGCTAGAGGGATTGACCGTGGTAGTCACCGGCTCTTTGGAGGACTTCACTCGCGACAGCGCGAAGGAAGCCGTTATCTCCCGTGGCGGTAAGGCCGCAGGGTCGGTGTCGAAGAAGACCGACTACGTGGTGGTTGGCGAAAACGCCGGTTCCAAGGCCACAAAGGCCGAGGAGCTGGGCTTGCCCATCCTCGACGAGGATGGGTTCAAGCGATTGCTGGAAACTGGTCAGGCCTAGCTGGGGCTTGGCCCAGCCAGGATTTGACCCAGCCGGGCCTAAATCTTGGTCTCTTCCAGCTTCCAGACCTCATTGGCGTAATCGCGGATAGTGCGGTCGGAGGAGAAGCGGCCCGAACGGATGATGTTCAGGAAGCACTTCTTGGCCCACGCCAGCTCGTCGCGGTAGTCCTCGGCCATGCGGTCGCGGGTCTCGCGGTAGTCAGCGAAGTCGCCGAGGACGTAGTAGACATCGGCTGGCTCGTACCCGTTGGACTCCAGCAGCGAGAAGTGCAGGTCGTGGAACATTCCGCTGCCACCGTCAGCAAAAGTGCCGTCGACAAGCGAATCGACCGCGCGCTTGAGCCCCGGCACCGTTTCGTAAGTGCCACGCGGGCTGTAGGTGCGACGCAGCTCCGGCAGCTCCTCTTCCAGCGCACCGAAGATGTAGGCGTTCTCTTCGCCGGCGGCGTCGACGATTTCGACGTTTGCGCCGTCCATGGTGCCCAGCGTCAGTGCGCCGTTCATCATGAACTTCATGTTCGAGGTACCCGAAGCCTCCTTACCGGCAGTGGAAATCTGCTCGGAGACGTCGGTGGCCGGGATGATGTGCTCTGCCGGGGTGACGTTGTAATTCTCAACGAAAGCGACCTGCAGGCGACCGTCCATGTCCGGATCGTTATTGACCTTGTCCGCGATAGCGTTGATGAACTTAATGATGGCCTTCGCGCGAACGTAGCCTGGGGCGGCCTTGGCACCGAAGATGAACACGCGCGGTGGCACGTCCAGCGCTGGGTCTTCCTTGATGCGGTAGTAGAGATCGAGGATGTAGAGCGCGTTGAGAAGCTGGCGCTTGTACTCGTGCAGACGCTTAATCTGGGTATCGAAGATGGCGTCCGGGTTCACCGAAATACCCTGGCGGTGCTCCAGCCAGGTGGCGAAGTCCTTCTTGTTCTCGTGCTTGATGTCGAGAATCTCACGCAACACGGCCTCGTCGTCAGCAAACTTTTCGAGCTCAGCGAGCTTGTCCAAGTCAGTGACCCAGGCGTCCGAACCCGACAGGCGAGTCAGCAGTGCCGACAGGCGCGGGTTGCACTGGTTGAGCCAGCGGCGCGGGGTGACGCCATTGGTCTTGTTGTTGAAGCGCTCCGGCCAGATATCGTGCCAGTCCTTCAACGTTTCGCGCTTAATAATCTCCGTGTGCAGGGCAGCAACACCGTTGATGGAGTACGCGGCGTAGCAGGCGATCCACGCCATGTGGATGCGACCGTGAGAAATCGGCGCCATGTAGTCAATCTTGCCCTGGTCGAAGCCGCGCTCCGCCAGGTCTTCGCGGAAGCGGCGGTCAATCTCGCGGGTGATCTCCAGAACGCGGCCGAAGAGACGGTCAAAAATGGAGTATTCCCAGGTCTCCAACGCTTCTGCCAGAACGGTGTGGTTGGTGTAGGCGAAGGTGTTGGACACGACGTTCCAGGCGTCGTCCCAGCTCATATCGTGCTCATCCAGGAGCAGACGCATCAGCTCTGGGATAGCGAGCACCGGGTGGGTGTCATTGAGCTGAATGGAGTTGTACTTGTGGAAATCGCGCAGGTCCTCGCCGTGATTCTCGATGTAAGAATCGATCATCGTCTGCAGCGAAGCGGAGACGAAGAAGTACTGCTGGCGGACACGCAGGACCTTGCCGTCATAGGTCGAGTCATTCGGGTAGAGCACGCGGCACAGGTCATGGACGCGCTCCCGTTCGACAATGGCGTCGGTGAAGCGCTGCGAGTTGAAGGCGTCATAGTCGAACTCACGCATCGGCTCCGAGTGCCACAGGCGCAGCGTGCCGACGTTATCGGTGCCGTAGCCGGTAATTGGCATGTCATATGGAACAGCGCGCACCACCAAGTCATCAAAGGTGACAATCTTGGACAGTTCCTCGCGACGAATGACGAAGGGGTAGCCCTCTTCCATCCACGGGTCCGGGTGCTCATCCTGGAAGCCATCTTCGAAGGTCTGCTTGAACAGACCGTAGCGGTAGAGGATGCCATAACCGGTCACCGGCAGATTCTGCGTGGCACAGGAATCCAGGAAGCAGGCGGCCAGACGACCCAGGCCACCGTTACCGAGAGCGGCGTCGTGTTCAGCCTCGAGCACGTCTGTCAGATTCTTGCCGTACTTTTTCACGGCAGCAGAGGCCTCATCCACCAGACCTGCATTGAGCAGGTTATTCAGCAGGGCGCGACCCATGAGGAACTCGGCGGAGAAGTAGTGCTGCTGGCGGGTAGCAGCGTATGCCTCCGTGGTGCGCTGCCAGTTGTCCGCTAGGTCATCGACAACAACCCGTGACAGACCGGACCAGAATTCCATCTCAGTGGACGACTGGGGGACACGGCCGGATTCGGCACGCACGTGGGATCCGACGAGGTCACTCAAGTTCGACATCAAAGAAGCTCCTTATTGACTGGTATCATTTCCAGACTTTACCGCTAAGCGTGAATCACTGCGCTCCATAGGGGAGGAGCCATAGGGTAAGAGCTTCGAGCAGAAGGGAGCAGCCCACAGAAGGGAGCAGCCCACTAGCCGCTGCTAGTCGATAATCGCACCGACAATCGTGCCAATACGTCCCAAGTGCTCAACCTCACTTGGCAGGAAGTCTGGCCCGCCGGGCCGGCCAATAACGAGAACGAGGCCCTTGCCCATTGGGGTAGCGGCAATGGAGGAGTCCATAACCGTCCAGTCCTCCGGAAGCCACGTTTCTTCGTCCGGATCCAGGTTTCGTGGCGAGTCAATCGGGGCTTCCGGCAGAGTCCGGCCGTTATCCTCTGGAGCAGCGGTAGAGGAAGCGCGACGTACCCACCGGCCATCGCTCTGTTCGCCGAGGACGATAGCCCAGCCGGCAGTCATAGTCTGAGGCAGGCCGTCGACGACATCTCCGAGGGCACGATCCAAATTCTTCGTGTGCTGTGAGAACTTGGCCAGCAGCGCAATCTGTCCGCGGCGGTCGACCGAGCCGGAAAAAGGCCTAATTGAATCGACTTCCACTCCGCTAATGGACTGAGCCGCCGTAATCAGTGTGTCTGGGAGCAGGCCCATGGGCAGGTCAACCACGATGTCGTCGACAACAACGCCATTAGCGCCGTAATCTACGACATCGACACTGCGAATATCACCTTCTACTTCGCCCAGGGCAGCCGCGACGTAGCCAAGTGCGCCTGGTTCGTCGGGAAGCTGGATGCGAAGGAGGTAACTCATGGCTGTGTGCACAACCTTTCGAATAATTGATAGTGATGCTTGCGGTGTAACTATAGAAGTAGTGATTTAGGCTACAGGGTAAACCTTTGAAATGTAAGACCCTGCGGACAACTACTTGGCGACAACGACTACTGTTGGCAAGTACAGCCCGCTCGCGCGGTTCAAAATCAGTTTCAACTAAACTTCTGTGCACTAGCTTCGTACGAAGAAATGAAAGGGGTACTAGCGTGCCAGCTATCTCACGCGATGAGGTCGCCCACCTAGCGCGATTGTCCCGTCTGGCTCTGACTGACGCGGAACTCGACGAGTTCGCCGGTCAGATCGACGGCATTATTAACCACGTCCAGGCCGTTCAAAAGGTGGCTGCGGATGATGTTGAACCGATGAGTCACCCCTCTTCGCTGTCCGGTGTGATGCGCGAGGACGTCGTCAAGCCGACGCTGACTGCGGAGCAGGCGCTGGACCAGGCGCCGTCGCAGGACCGCCAGCGCTTCGAAGTTCCCCAGATTCTCGGCGAGTAGGAGTACGTGGAAGAAATGATTGCAGCTAACCCGAACCTGCATGCCGCTGTTGCTGAGGACCCGATTCTGGGGCTGAGCGCTTTTGAGCTCGCACAGAAGATTCACGCTCGTGAGCTGACCTCGGTAGAGGTCACCCAGGCGTTCCTCGACCGTATCGCGGCAATTGATGAGGACATTCACGCATTCCTGCACGTCGGTGCCGAAGAGGCCCTGGCTGCAGCTCGCAAGGTCGATGAGTCGCTGGATGCTGGCGAGGAGCCGGCCTCCGCGCTGGCCGGTGTTCCGCTGGCGCTGAAGGATGTCTTCACTACCACCGATGCGCCGACCACCTGCGCTTCCAAGATGCTCGAGGGCTACATGAGCCCTTACGACGCAACGGTTACTGCCAAGCTGCGTGCAGCTGGCATCCCAATTCTGGGTAAGACCAACATGGATGAGTTCGCCATGGGCTCGTCGACTGAAAACTCCGCTTACGGCCCGACTCACAACCCGTGGGATGTTGAGCGCACCGCAGGCGGTTCCGGTGGTGGCTCTTCCGCGGCGCTGGCCTCCGGTATGGCTCCGCTGGCTATCGGTACTGACACCGGTGGCTCGATTCGTCAGCCAGCAGCTCTGACCGCAACGGTCGGCGTGAAGCCGACCTATGGCACGGTATCCCGCTACGGCCTGGTCGCTTGCGCCTCCTCGTTGGATCAGGGTGGGCCGACCGCGCGAACCGTTCTGGACACCGCGCTGCTGCACGAAATCATTGCTGGTCACGACGAGAATGACTCGACTTCCACGGAGCAGCCGATTGCCGATGTGGTTGCTGCTGCCAAGGAAGGTGCTACCGGTGACCTCACGGGGGTTAAGGTCGGCATCGTCAAGCAGTTCGACCGCACCGAGGGTTACCAGGCCGGCGTACTGGACAGCTTCCACGAGGCCGTCGACAAGCTTAAGGAAGCTGGCGCAGAGGTGGTCGAGGTCGATTGCCCGAACTTCGACCACGCACTGAGCGCGTACTACCTGATTCTGCCGTGTGAGGTCAGCTCCAACCTGGCTCGTTTCGACGGCATGCGTTACGGCCAGCGTGTTGGTGATGACGGTTCGCACTCGGCCGATGAGGTCATGGCTATGACCCGTGCCGCTGGTTTCGGCGATGAGGTTAAGCGACGCATCATCATTGGTACCTACGCGCTATCGGTCGGTTACTACGATGCCTACTACATCCAGGCACAGCGCGTCCGTACCCTGATTCAGCAGGACTTCGAGCGGGCCTTCGAACAGGTAGATGTCCTGATCTCGCCGACCACTCCGACCACTGCGTTTAAGTTGGGCGAGAAGGTTGACGACCCGCTGAGCATGTACATGTTCGACCTGTGTACTCTGCCGCTCAACCTGGCCGGCATGTGTGGCATGTCCGTGCCGTCGGGCCTGGCTGAAGACACCGGCCTGCCGGTAGGCCTGCAGATTATGGCTCCGCGCCACGGTGACGATCGTCTGTACAAGGTCGGCGCTGCCTACGAAAAGGTTCGCGGCTCGATTGCATAAAGACGCTCAATAAGCCTTAGTCGGTTTTCTGCAACCGTCGTTTTCTCACTGAAGTGGGAGAGCGGCGGTTGTTGTCGTGTCGGGGAGAGTTTCATACATACGCAGGAACGCAAACATGGAGAGAGTTAGATTTAAAAACCCACCGCGGTTTATGCCTTGGATCTATGGGCTGGTCATTGTCATAGCCATTGCCGTCAGTCTGGTCGCTGCGGTGGTCTTCGGCTCGGCGGATATCACCTGGTCCACCACGACACAGGTCATTTCGCATCACATCTTCGGCATTGAGCTCGATGAATCTGTGCCCGCCAGTTCGGACACCATCGTCTGGAATCTCCGCGCTCCCCGGGGTATTCTCGCAGCGATTGTAGGGGCGGGGCTAGCTGTCTCCGGTGTGGCTATGCAGACATTGGTCCGTAACCCGTTGGCAGACCCATATCTGCTAGGTATTTCCGCCGGCGCCGGTGCCGGTGCGACCGCGGTGATTATCTTTGGTGCTTTCTCCGGTAGCCCCATCGCGCCGCTGACATTCGGTGCACTCCTCGGTGCAGTAATGGCCACCCTCGCGGTCGGTGCTTTCGCCACTGCAGGCGGTGGGCTGACTCCGCTGCGTTTGGTGCTCTCCGGCGTTGTGCTCTCCGCTGCGTTTTCCGCGCTGAGTAGCTTCATGGTCTTCGCTGGGCCAGACCCGAGGGCCGCGCAGTCCGTGATGTTTTGGATGCTGGGCTCTGTTGCCGGTGCGACATGGCTGAAGACGCTCTTCCCGCTCATTGTCCTCATCGCAGTACTGTTGTTTTTCCTGGTCAAAGCCCGTCATCTGGATGCGCTGGCAACTGGTGAGAGCACCGCAGCGGCCGTAGGTATTGATGTTTCTCGGCTACGCACACAGGTATTTGTGCTCCAGGCTGTCCTCGTTGGCACGCTCGTTGCGGTCTCTGGCGGCATCGGGTTTGTCGGCCTGGTGATTCCACACTTGACCCGCATCTTGGTAGGGGCCACGCACCGCGTTGTCCTACCGGTTGCTGCCCTCATGGGTGGACTGTTTCTCATCTGGGTGGACATCATCGCGCGCGTAGTGGGCGGAAGCCAGGAAATGCCGCTGGGAGTAGTCACGGGATTGGTTGGCGCACCACTTTTCCTCTACCTCATGAGCCGCTCGCACTACAGCTACGGAGGTGCTGAGTAAATGAGCGCTCTACCAAAATCTGTACTCGCCGCTAAAGATATGCGCTGTGATATCGCTGGGCGCACCATTGTCAGCGGAGTCAACCTCAACTTCGGTGCAGAACCCATGACCGCCATCATTGGTGTTAACGGCGCGGGTAAATCCACGTTGCTGCGTGCGCTCGGTGGAATCACGAAACCGGCCACGGGCGAGGTCGAGATTAACGGCAAATCGATGAGCTCAATCAGCTCGAAGCACCGCGCCCGCGATCTGGCTTTCGTCGCGCAAAACGAGGTTCCACCCGCCGAAATGCGCGTGCGCGACTTTGTCTCCCTGGGGCGCTTGCCCTACCAGCGCCTTTTTGGTGGCAACACCGCCGAGGACAATTCCCACGTCGACCGTGCGCTGGAGCTCGTGGGGTTGGAAGCGGTTGCGCAACGCCTGTGTGGGCAACTCTCGGGTGGGCAACGTCGTCGCGTGTGTCTGGCGCGTGCCATCGCCCAGGACTCGCCAATCATGCTTCTCGACGAGCCCACTAACCACCTCGACGTGCGCCATCAACAATCCGTCCTCCGTCTGGCCCGCTCCAGCGGAGCGTGTGTCATTGCCGCGATCCACGACTTGGACCTGGTGATGAACCACTTCGACCGCGTCATCGTGGTCGCGGACGGCGGTATCGCGGCCGACGGCATTCCCGCAGAAGTGCTTACCCGCGACTTTGTCGCCCAAATCTTTCAGGTTGAATCCTGTCAGCTCAATTCCCCCGCTGGCCGCCGCCACCTCGCAATCGATAGCGAGCTGGATGCTGCCACCATCAACTAGGAGTACTCCCTTGAATAACGCACATGCTTTCCGACGTCCCCTTCGTGCCTCAGCAGCTGGTATCGCTGTGGCTGCTCTGGCATTCGGAGCCGCCGCCTGTGGCTCTGATGAGGGAACGCAGGCCTCGTCGTCAGGCCTTACCCTCACCAACTGCGGTGAAGAAGTCAGCTACCCGGGTGTAGCTAAAAAGCTGCTGATTAATGACGGCAATATTGCTTCGCTGGCGCTGGCTGTCGGTGCTGCGGATGAGATCACAGCGGTGAGCTCTATGGCCTCGCATCTGCCGGTGTTGACCGCAGCTTATGGCGATGCAATTGCGCAGAAGCCAGAAGTTGCGAAGGAATACCCGAATCTGGAGCAGGTCATTGCGGCCGAACCGGATGTGATGCTGGCGGGCTGGGGCTATGGCTTTAGTGAAGACAAGGGCATTACCCCGGAATCGCTTTCCGAGCACGGTATCGGTGCCTACACCCTGACGGAATCTTGCCGTACTGGTGACGCAGCCTCGGCGGGCAAGGAAGGCAGTGGCGACCCGGGGCATACTCGTGGTCTGGTGGATCCGTGGGAAGCTGTCAAAATTGATTTGAAGAATATCGCTACCTTGACCGGACACGACGGTGAGGGCGACAAGGTTATTGCAGATATTGATAACCGACTGCAAGCCCTGGATGCCGCGCCAAAGGGAGATAAGAAGCCAGTGGGCTTCCTCTTTGATTCTGTCGGTGAAGCACCAATTACCTCGGGTTCCTTTGGCGCACCGCAGGGCATCCTGGAAAAGGCCGGTGCAATCAATGCGACCGAGTCGATTAAGGACACTTGGACTACGACCTCCTGGGAGCATGTCGCGGAGATGAATCCTGACTTCATCGCGCTTGTGGACTACCCAGGTCAGACCTTCGAAGAGAAAATCAAGGTTTTGCGCACGAATCCGGCAACGAAGGATCTCGAGGCGGTCAAGGAGAACCGCTTTATTAACCTGCCGATTGCATTGTGGACGGAGTCTCCGCTGAACGTCGATGCCGCAGAGTACGTGCGCAAGGCGCTCGAGGAATATGGTCTTGTGCCGGCGTCGGAGGTGACGACGAAGATGGAGCTACCGTCTGAGCTACCAGGGCAGGAGTACCTGCAGAAGTAGTTTCGACCAAGGCCGTCAAGCACGAACTGACTAACGCGACTAAGGTGGGCATCATGCGAATTGCGACCCTTACCTCCGGTGGAGATTGTCCCGGTCTGAATGCCGTTATCCGTGCAATTGTCCGTACCAGCTCGAGCGAGTACGGCTCAACCGTCGTCGGTTTTGAGGACGGTTGGATTGGTCTTATGGAAGACCGTAGGGTCCAGCTTTACGACGATGAGCGGATTGACCGTATGCTGCTGCGTGGCGGCACGATGCTGGGCACCGGCCGCGTGCATCCGGACATTCTCATGTCTAACCTCGACCGCATCAAGGAAAATCTCTCTGATGCGGGCATCGATGCCCTGATCCCAATCGGTGGCGAAGGTACGCTGAAGGCCGGCAAGTGGCTTTCGGACAATGGGGTGCCGGTCGTCGGTGTTCCGAAGACTATTGATAATGACGTCAACGGTACGGACTACACCTTCGGTTTCGACACGGCTGTGGCTGTTGCCACCGACGCGGTTGACCGTCTGCACACCACTGCGGAATCCCACCAGCGCGTCATGATTGTTGAGGTCATGGGTCGACACGTGGGCTGGATCGCTTTGCATGCGGGTATGGCCGGCGGTGCTCACCACATTGTCATTCCGGAAAAGCCATTCGACATCAACGAGATTGTGAAGTCGATGGAGCGCCGTTTCCAGATGGGTGAGAAGTACGGCATTATCGTCGTCGCTGAGGGCGCCACCCCGAAGCCGGGCACCATGGAGTACGAAGAGGGCGGTGTCGACCAGTTCGGCCACCAAACCTTCAACGGCATTGGTCAGGTTATTGGTGCGGAGATTAAGAAGCGCACCGGGTACGACGTTCGCACCACGGTGCTGGGTCACATTCAGCGTGGCGGTACGCCGACTGCGTACGACCGCGTGCTTGCTACCCGCTACGGTGTCCACGCCACCCGAGCAGTACACGAGGGGGACTTCGGCAAGATCGTCGCTCTGCACGGTGAGAACATCGAGCGTATCGACATCGACGATGCGGTTGCTGAGTTGAAGGTTGTGCCGGATGGCCGTTACCGCGCAGCTGCTGCGCTGTTTGGTTAAACGCGTCGGTTAAGCACGCGTTGCTAAACATTTAGGCACATCTTCGTAACAAAATAGGCATACTGCCCGAGCTGGTGTATCAATCACCAGCTCGGGCAGTATGCTTTGTAAGGTTCCGGTTTTTGAAAAATAGACTTATATTTAGGATTTTCTCGTTATGTGGAAAAGAGCCACAACAATCGCGATGGCCTTTGTCGGCCTAACTGTCGGTGCCGGATTCGCATCCGGCCAGGAAATGATGCAGTACTTCGTGGCATTTGGCACTAACGGCTTGTGGGGCGTGGTACTTGCCTCCGTCGTGATGATTGCCAGTGGCCTGGCAGTGCTGTCAATTGCCAGCTACTTGCAGGCTGATGAGCACTCCGAGGTCTTCGACGTAATCACCCGCAGTTGGGTTTCGAAGATTTTGGATATCGCCGTGATGATCACGCTGTTCTGTACCGGCTTCGTCATGTTCGCCGGTGCCGGTGCGAACTTGAACCAGCAGTTCGGACTTGAGGTGTGGATCGGCGCCGTCATCATGGTTGCCCTGACTTTGGGTGTAGGCATGCTGGATGCCGACAAGGTCAGCCGCGTGATTGGCATGATCACTCCATTCATTATCGTGTTCCTGCTTGGAGCCGGTATCTACACTTTGTTCACCACCGACACGTCGATGTCGGAGGCCGCGCAGTACACCAATGAACTGTCGACATCGCTGCCACACTGGTCTATTTCTGCCCTGAACTATGTCGGTTTCTGTGTGATGGTGGCCGTATCGATGTCGATTGTCATCGGCGGTAGCTACCTGAACCCGCGTGAAGCTGGCATCGGTGGTCTCATGGGCGGGAGCATCTATGCAGGTCTGCTGACGCTGGTGACCTTTGCCCTCTTCTTCAAGGTCAAGGATGTTGGCCACGAAGATATGCCGACCCTGGCAATCGTCAATGACATCCACCCGGTCCTGGGTACCGTGATGGCAATCATCATCTACGCCATGATTTTCAACACGGCCATTGGCATGTTCTACGCGCTGGGCCGCCGCCTAACACGCAATACCCCGCAGCGTTTCCGCCTGGTATTCATCGTGACGGTGCTGATTGGTTTTGGCCTAAGTTTCTTTGGGTTCAAGGCCCTGGTTGGCTCCATCTACCCGGCCCTTGGCTACGTCGGTATCGCTCTTATCGTGATTCTGTGTGGTGCGTACCTGGCTGGACGTAACAAGCTGATGGAGGAGTCGAAGCGTCGCGGCCGTATCCGTAAGCTCGCACGCCGGAAGATGCACCCGAACAAGAAGTTCACCACCGCCGATCAGAAGAAGCTCGACCGCGCTTTGGCCAACTCCAACATTTCCAACGTCGATCTTCAGGAGAGCGTCCGCGACGACATCGTCGAGGAACTGGTCAGCGACGATAATGTTGAATTCACCGAGGATGACGCCGAGCGCATCGTAGAAAAGGATAATGAGCGCCTGGAGAAACTTTCCGAAATCGAGGAAGCCTCCGATGATGACAATCCTCGCGAGACCGCGAGGGACTCCTTCCCAGGCGAGGCCACAGCCACTGCGCCGAAGAAGCTTGCCGGACAGACTAAGAATGCATTCAAGCGCGTGGCTCACCCTAAGCCGAAGAAAGAAAAGTAACTAGCGCGACTAGGCAGCTCGAAAATTTAGGCAGCTCGAAAATAGAAGGCATCGCACCGGTAGGGAAGGGCGATGCCTTCTTCGTATGTGTGCCCCAAGTGTTCGTGGAGATACCAATGCAAGTTCGCCTCCACCTTGGCGCGAGTGGCGGGCTTGGAACGAAGCCAATAGGAACGGGTTCGTGCCAGCAGCACGATGTCCTCGATGGTCAGTGTCTGCTCCCAGGCCAGACGCACCTCATCGACTAGCTCCAGCTCCGGGCCAACCTCGGGGTAGAAGCCGGGACGCAACACGTCGCCGGCGTGCATTATGCGGCTGAGCCGATGCACCCACGGTACGGAAACATCCAAGGTGTTCCACACCAACATAGCCACGCTATCCGCGCGTAGCACCCGAGTGAGTTCTTTACTTGCAGCTGTCGGGTCCACCCAGTGCCATGTCTGCGCACATGTTGCTACATCGACGCTGTTGGACTCCAGTCCCGTGCGCTCCGCAGTGCCTTCCAGGCATTCCGCCGCTGGCACATTGTGCATCAGTGCTTGCCGCATCGCGGTGGAGGGATCGAGTGCCAGCAGGGTGGCATCGCGGTAGACGTCGGCAAGCGAGGCGGTGAGCTTCCCAGTGCCGGCGCCGATATCGGCGACTACCTGTGGGTGCGGTGCGAGACGGGTAAGCGCTTCGATGACGGTTGGAGGATATCCGGGGCGCACGCGGTGGTAGCCCGTGGCTCCGTCGGCGCTTTCCTGCAGGTCGTTGTCGAAAGTAGCGCCTGCGCGGTGGCGGTCAGCGGCGTCGCGGAACGTTGGCGTATCGCGTGCTGACGTCGGTGGAATCGGTGGGTGTTCGTTAACTCCGGGCACGACTTATACCCTAGGGCACGCCTGCGGGGCCATCGCTAGTAGACTCTACAAACATGACCGCTGCATACGCTGATGACTTGATGGACTTTGATGAGGTCCTCGAACGTTTTGACCCGGTAATGGGCATGGAGGTTCACGTCGAGCTCTCGACGAATACCAAGATGTTCTCCTCCTCCTCGGCGCACTTTGGTGCCGAGCCGAATAGCAACGTCGATCCCTGCAGCCTCGGCCTACCTGGCGCGCTGCCTGTGGTTAACCGTCAGGGCGTTGAGTGGGCCATCAAGATTGGCCTGGCGCTGAACTGCGAGATTGCTGAGTCCTCCCGCTTCGCGCGCAAGAACTACTTCTACCCGGACCAGCCGAAGAACTACCAGATTTCGCAGTACGACGAACCAATCGCCTACGACGGATATCTTGACGTTCAGCTTGACGACGGCACGGAGTTCCGTGTCGAAATCGAGCGCGCTCACATGGAAGAAGACACCGGCAAGCTGACGCACTTGGGCGGTGCCGATGGTCGTATTCACGGCGCCACGCGTTCGCTGGTGGACTGCAACCGCGCAGGTATTCCGCTGATTGAGATCGTTACTAAGCCAATTCTCGGTGCAGGGGAGCGTGCCCCAGAGGTTGCTCGTGCGTACGTTTCTGCGCTGCGTGACCTGGTGAAGTCCCTCGGTGTCTCCGATGCCCGCATGGACCAGGGCTCGATGCGTGTGGACTCCAACGTTTCCCTGCGCCCAATCGGCCAGGAGGAGTTCGGCACTCGTACCGAGACTAAGAACATCAACTCCCTGAAGTCGGTTGAACAGGCTGTTCGCTACGAGATGCAGCGCCAGGCTGCTGCGATTACTAATGGCGAGGAGATCGTTCAGGAAACCCGCCACTACCAGGAGACCGACGGCACGACCTCCAAGGGCCGCCCGAAGGAATCGCAGTCGGATTACCGCTACTTCAACGACCCGGATCTGCCACCTGTGATTGCGCCGCGTGAGTGGGTGGAGGAAATCCGCGCAACTCTGCCGGAGCTGCCGTGGGTGCGTCGTGCCCGTATTCAGGAAGAGTGGGGTCTGAAGGACGAGGAAATGCGCGACCTGGTTAACGCCGGCGCTCTCGACCTGATTGTCGACACCGTTGAGGCTGGTGCCGGCCCGGCTGAGGCTCGTTCCTGGTGGGTCGCTTACCTGGCGCAGAAGGCCAACGAGGCAGGCGTGGAGCTGGCTGAGCTCGCGATTACCCCGGCACAGGTTGCACGTGTGATTGCACTGATTGAAGAGGGCAAGCTGACCAACAAGCTGGCCCGTAAGGCCGTTGACGGCGTGCTCGCAGGCGAGGGCGATGTTGATGAGGTCGTTGCTGCCCGTGGCCTGGAGGTCGTTCGCGACGACGGTGCTATTGAGAAGGCCGTCGACGATGCACTGGCTGCTAACCCGGACATCGTCGAGAAGTACCGAGCTGGCAACAAGAAGGTCGTCGGTGCCATCGTGGGGCAGGTCATGAAGGCCACCCGCGGCAAGGCAGACCCGGCTCAGGTCAACCAGCTGATTGCGAAGAAGCTGAGCTAGCCTCCCTGAAAGCTAATCCGGGGAACCGCCGGCGGCACCATCGCTCGGCAGTCTGACGACGCGCTCGTCGGACTCCGACGGTTGTGCCCCGGCGGTTTTGTTGGTCGTGGCACCCCAAACTTCAATACCCTGATTTGCTGCGACAGCCGCTACATACGAGATGTGGCCGAAGTCGCCGTCGACAAGCACTTCAGGGGAACCCTTGACCTCCCACGCCGCGTCGGGCCCACTTGACTTCGGACCCACCGGCATGGAGATGACCTTCTGCGCGTCTGGGATGGCAATGACCACGCGGTCACCCATCACTGCGCATCCACCGATGGAATCGTTCAGGTCCACACCGCCGAGGGGATTAATCACAGGGCCGGTGAGCTGAACCAGCTGTGGGGTGCCGTCGAGAATGGCGGTTGCCAACGGCGGCATTCCGTCCGGACCATGGCAGAACTGCTGAAACTCAATGCCTGGATCTCCCACGAGCAATTTGCGCGGGGACAGGGTGTCCGAAGTTCGGTCAAAATAGATTCCGAGAATGCCGGGCTCGCTGAGGTCCGGAAGTTCGCGCACATCAGCGGTGCTGCCCTCCACGAGGGTGACGCGCGCAATGGTGTCGTCGTTACGCAAAACAAAGACCTGACGGTCCTCTTCAACCGAGGGACTGGGCAGCAGTTGTTTTGCAGGGGCGCCGAGCCGTGCGACCTCACGCGGTGTCTTACCCGGTGCGACAACGGTGAGTGCACCGTCGTCGGTGGCGACGAGAGCCTCCCCAGGGCCGGTTGAGGCTAGCGCGGTGGTAAGCGGTAGGCAGGCCGCGAGAGTGACATCGTCGAGGTCGCAGGGACCTTTGTCTTTGGCTTTGCTTTCCGTGGTTGGGACCGGGGTAGAGGGCAAATCAGGGGAGGAAAACTTCGGCATGGCAATGCCTGTCGGTTCCGACTTGTCTTCAGTAAACGGTGACTCAAGCGCGCTCGAGGCACTCATGCAGCCGGAAAGAGAGACCATCCCGACGACACCAGCGGCGAGCGCAGCACGACGACGCCGCCCGCGAGCGCGAGCCTGTGCACTGCTGGTGTGGACGAGGTGGAATCCCATAGGCATACACAATACAGCCTCGTTTCCCGGCCACGCCTGCGACCAAAAGTGAGGCAGTAGTTTTAATGTGGACGATGTGAGCGACTCAGAGAAGTACCCGAACGACCGCGCCCTCGAGAATGTGGAGGACGGATTCGATGACGATCTCGACGTCCCGACCTACCGCAAGCTCGCTGAGCCAATGAACGAAGAAACAAACCGTGACGACAGCGACAACACCGCAACGCAGATTTTTCCGGGTGTGCCGGAAAAGCGCGTAGAGGAGGAGTCGGAGGCGGAGGTAGACCAAGAAAACCTGCCGCCGGAAGCCGAGACCGATAGCGGTGCTGAAGCCGAGGTGGAAACCGAGTCTGAAACAGAAACAGTGACTGAGCCGAGCCCCGAGCCGGAGCCTGAAGTTCAGGAAGCCCCGAAGAAGCGCTACGACGCCTACGCCGCTGCAGGCCGCACGGCACCTCAGGTGATTAGCCCTGCCGGTAAGCCTTCGCCGCGGGATGAACAGGCCGAAACTGAATTGGCACCCGCGGCCGATAAAGAGTCGGAGGTAGCCCCGGAGTCGGAGGCGACCGAAATCTTTGAGCAGCCGGCCCGTAGCGAGCGCGTTGATTCAGATGAGGATTTCAGTCAGCCGACGCAAGCCTTCTCGGCTTCTGAAGCAGCAGCAGCGTCCGCAGCGGGAACTGCCGCAAATAAGTCGGAAGCACAGTCAGCATTCGACGATGAGGCGGAGTCAACCTATGGCTCTGCACGCAATTCCGCAGCTGAGACTCAGTATTTCGATGAATCGGATTTCGCTGAACCGGCTGCCTCTCGCGATACCGCTGGTGCCGCTGGTGTTGCAGGAGCAGGCGTAGGGGCCGCCGGGGCAACTGCTGCTACGACTACCGCCGCTGCTGACGACGATGAAGACACGGACTTTTACGACGACAACGAACCGGAGCACCGTCGCGGCACCACCGATTTCGGCCTTCTGCTGCTGCGTCTTGGATTGGGTGCGCTGTTGTTGGTCCATGGCCTGACAACGCTGCTCGGCTGGGGTAACTCCGGTGGCACCACTGCGCTGGAGACACAGTTTAGCCAGAACAACTTCGCCCTCGGCCCTGTGATGGCCACTGCCATCCCAACGGTTCAGCTCATCGCGGGTGCCCTGCTCATCTTAGGGCTTGCGACACCGCTGGCCGCAGCATTGGCGCTGGCATTGTCCGCCTACCTCAGCATGTTTGATGTGGCTACCTCTGCCAATGGCGTGAATATCGTCGGCCAGGATTCCAGCAACCTTCAGCTACAACTGTTGATGACCGCCATGGCACTTGGCTTGCAGTTCACCGGTCCGGGCCGCATCGGTATCGACTTCGGACGCGGCTGGGCTCGTCGCCCACTGGCATCGTCTTGGATCTTCGGAATTCTGTCCATCGCTGCAGCAATTGGCCTGTGGTGGCTGACGACCAGCACGCTGCCGTTTGTTGGCTAAGGCAGTTCGCAGCTACACAAACAGTCGAGCGGCCTAAACTAGGTTCTCGGTTAGGGGCGGGGTACAATGCCCCCTATGCCAAAGTCGAGACACGCACTAAAGACCACCCTCGCGGTGGTCTTTTTCATGTCTTCGATAGGCGCGACAACGTCGATCCACTCACCGTCGACAGCTGCTGCCGACGAGCACAGTGAGGTTGCAGCCTCCGTCTCGTCGGCAAGCGTCTGGCCGACACATCAGGTGAGTCTGCCACGCATGGACCTCAACGCCGAAGGGTTGATTGAGGTTGACCCACGCACGCAAATGGCGGTGAGCTACGAACCGGTGGGCGTGGGGTACAGCAGCCAGGCATCGCAACGCCCGCTGCCGGCGCTATCCCTGATTAAGTTGTATATCGGTCAGTATGTGCTCGAACACGGCACTGCCGACGATGCCGAGCGCGTCGAAAAGATGATTTCGCGTTCCGACGACGATTTGGCAGCCGACTTCTACCGGAAGTACCCGGAATCGGTCGATTCCGTTGCGACCGAGTACGGCCTGTTCAACACCTCCGGCGGAGAAAAGTGGGGAGTATCGAGGACCACCGCGGAAGATGTGGTGTCTTTTATTTCCCAGCTCCGTCTGAAGCATCCTAATTCTGAGGTGCTTGAGGCGATGCGACACTGGTCGCCGATTGCTGCCGATGGCTATCGACAGAATTTTGGTCTTGCCGGCCTGCCCGGTTCTGAAGGCGCGAAGATGGGCTGGTCCAACCGGCGTTCGTGGCACTCTTCCGTTGTTTTTGGCCCCGGATATGTAATGGCGGCCATTACCGAGGGTGGCAAAAATGCACACACCGAGGACGTCGCTGAGGGGATTGCCGACGTCGAGTGCCGGGATTTGGTGAAGCCCACGCGGAAGACTGGGCGCAAAGCTACCCTAGAAACGCCAAAGGCCCGTGCGGTAAGCACAGGCCTTTAAGCGGGTTTGATCTAGCTAGTCGACAATGCGGACCGCGCCCTTATCCGCACTGGACGCCATCTTGGCGTATGCGCGCAGCGCCTTGGACACCTTGCGCGGACGCGGCTTGTGCGGAGTAAACGGCTTGTCGCGCTTGAGCTCCTCATCGCGGCGAGCGGCCAGCTCCTCGTCGGACACCTGAATTTCGAGGCGTCGTTCAGCGACATCGATGTACACCGGGTCGCCGTTGCGGACGAGACCGATTGCACCGCCGGCAGCGGCCTCCGGGGAAACGTGGCCGATAGACAGTCCGGAGGAACCGCCGGAGAAGCGACCATCGGTGACCAGTGCACAGACCTTACCCAGGCCAGCGCCCTTGATGAATGCGGTCGGGTGCAGCATCTCCTGCATGCCCGGGCCACCGGAAGGACCCTCGTAGATGACAAAGAGAACTTCGCCCGGCTGCAAGGTGCGGTTCAAGATGACCGAGACAGCCTCTTCCTGGCTCTCTACGACACGAGCGGTGCCTTCGAAGTGGAACTGATCCTCGCCGATACCCGCGGTCTTCAGGACAGCACCGTCTTCGGCGATGTTGCCGCGCAGGACACACAGACCGCCTTCCTTCGTGTAGGCGTGGTCGAAGTCGCGAATGCAACCATTTACGGAGTCCGTATCTAGGCTCTCCCAGCGGTTGGACGTGGAGAACGGCTCGGTGGTGCGGACACCGCCAGGGGCTGCGTGGAACAGCTCAATCGCCTCGTCAGTGGCCTTGCCGCCGCGGATATCCCAGTTGTCCAGGTGTTCCTCCAGAGATGGGGAGTGAACGGAGCGGACATTCATTTGCAGCAGGCCCGCGCGGCGCAGTTCGCCGAGGATGGCTGGAATACCGCCGGCGCGGTGGACGTCCTCCATGTAGTAGTCCGAGTTCGGTGCCACCTTGGACAGACAAGGCACGCGGCGGGAAATGGCGTCGATGTCAGAGAGATTGAAGTCGATCTCGCCCTCCTGTGCGGCAGCGAGAATGTGCAGCACGGTGTTGGTGGAACCGCCCATGGCAACGTCGAGCGTCATTGCGTTGACAAAGGCATCGCGGTTGGCGATGCTGCGCGGCAGCACGGACTCGTCACCATCGTGGTAGTAGCTCTTCGCCAAGTCCACAATCAGTTCACCGGCGCGGGTGAACAAATCGCGACGGGCCTGCTGAGTCGCCAAGGTAGAACCGTTGCCCGGCAGGGACAGGCCGAGGGCCTCGGTCAGGCAGTTCATCGAGTTTGCGGTGAACATACCCGAGCACGATCCGCAGGTCGGGCACGCCGAGCGCTCGATGTCGAGCAGATTCTTGTCATCGACCTTGTCGTTCGCGGATGCAGAAATAGCCGAGATGAGGTCAGAGCCGGGCTTGACGACGCCATCGATAACAACCGAAGATCCCGATTCCATCGGCCCGCCGGAAACGAAGACCACCGGGATATTCAGACGCAGAGCCGCATTGAGCATGCCCGGCGTGATCTTGTCACAGTTGGAAATACAGACCAATGCGTCAGCGGTGTGAGCGTTGACCATGTACTCCACAGAGTCAGCAATAATCTCACGGGACGGCAGCGAGTAGAGCATGCCGTCGTGCCCCATCGCAATTCCGTCATCGACAGCAATGGTGTTGAACTCACGGGGGACACCGCCTGCTGCGGTCACAGCTTCTGCGACGATGTCGCCAACGTCCTTCAGGTGCACGTGCCCCGGAACGAACTGAGTGTAAGAGTTTGCAATTGCGATAATCGGCTTGCCGAAGTCGCTATCGGTCATGCCAGTTGCGCGCCATAGGGAACGCGCACCTGCAGCATTACGGCCGGCAGTGGTGACTTTAGAGCGAAGGGGAATCATGGGGGCTGCCCTTCCTAGATAGGGTGCAAGGTAATTAATTATCCATATTAATCACAAAAAGCCCCTAATGTCTCATTTCGTGGTCACTAGTGTCCGCATAATGAGATTTAGGGGCTTTGTGGACTGCTTATATGCTACTCGGCAGTGGTGTCACTTTTAGGCTTGGCACCTTTGGCTTTAGCGCTTTTAGCCTTGGCATCGGCCTCAACCTCACTGACCTTCTTCATTACCGAGTAGCCATCGCGGTCGAAAACCTCGACCTTGTCATTTTCCGCCATGCGAGCCGAAGCAATCGGATCTGGAATCAGACCGCCGGTGGCTTCCTTCAACTCCGGTAGCGAATTAAAAGAGATGGCCGGCAGGGCGATGCGCTCATCGGACTTGGTCACTGCAAAGGCGCGACCGCCCTTGTTGAAGAAGATGCCCGCAAATTCGCTCCAGGGCACCGAGCGGCGCTTGGCCAATAGGTACACCGCGGTGATACCGCGTGGTCCCACAGTGGTGCGTACTCGGAAAATCCAAAGCGTATAAATCAACGGTGCCAGGAAGGTAACGGCCAGCCACGGGGCAAAACCGGTGGCAATTACACACAGCACGAGCATGAACGCAACGATGAACAGATGCGTCTTCTGTGGGCGAAATCGCTGCGTCGCAATTTTTGGCTGTGGAGTCGAGTCAGTCATGGCCTTTGATTGTAGCGGGTAGTTCGGATTCGCCAATGCACGGTGGGCGGTTGCGCGTTATTGCGTATCAGCGGAGTTCGGTTCCGCGTTGTTAGTGGAGTATGTCGACTGTGATCCGCCAGAGCTCTCGTTGTCGGTGTTGCTCTGGTCAGAGTCCGGCTCGGTGGAGGTGGCGGTCGAAGGTGCGCGGTTCTGCGTGCTCTGAGGCTGCTGTGAAGTCTCGGACGGCTGATTCTGTGGCGTCTGAGTCTGCTGCGAAGTCTCGGTGGGCTGCACACTCTGTGTAGTGCTAGTCGGCTGGTTCGATGACTGCGGAGCTGACGACTCTTCCGGGTCCTCTTCCTGTGTCGTTACCCGATCGCTCCACCTGCTCGGTGCCAGCCATCCGGACGGACCATCCTCGGTCTCGACCGTCAGCAGATTCAAAACGCCGAGGACAATTAGGGTTGCCAAGAGCATGATTGTCGAAACGCGAGCACGTCCACCTGCAGAGAGGATTCGCTGGATCTTCTGGCGCGTCGTGAGTGTCTTCCAGTCAGGGTGGCTAGCCAGTTTGCGGATGACATTGTTGCTTCCGCTGTCTTCCTGCTCGCGTCGGGCATCATCGAGGTTGGCACCTGCATGTGGCAGGTCGGATCGCTCGTTCCCGACTTGCTTGTCGACGGTCTGAGTTTCCATCAGCTTGGTTTCTGCGGTATCCGGCTGGACAGTAGTGTTCGCTACCGCTTCGACAATTTCGGTTGGAGCACTGTCGCCGTCGTCAAGCTGTTGTTTTTTCTCTTGCTTAGCATCGGCCTGTCTAAGCTGTTCGATCATCGTGTCATCACGGACGTGGCCGGTGATTTCTTCGGCGGGGGCAAACGGAGTCTGTTGGGCGCGCTCGCCGTAGTCATCCCACCAAGTGTCGATGACTACGGCGCGGATGGCGCGCTCGATGAGCCATTGGTCGCCCGGTTTGCAGTCGACAATCAAGCGCATAGTGACGGTCCACGGCAGGCCCATAACCGTTGGCGGGTTGAGTTCCGTGGAGGACTGCAGCTTGATCTCGGAGAGAACTGCGTCCTTGACGGAGTCCAGTGTGATTGCACGCTTGGCGGCGGCGACAGTGCGCTCTTCCAAATCCTTAATGGAGCCACCGGCGGTCATCGGTACGGGAACTTCAACGACAGCACGGGACCACTGTGAGGAGTAGTTGATACACATACGTGCCTCGGAGTTCGGAACGATGATTTCCTCGCCGTTAAGGGTTCGGATGGTGGTGGCGCGCAATGTCATATTGACCACGTCACCCTGCACGGTCCCCGAAGGGGCGTGGAACTCAACCCAGTCGCCAATGCCGTACTGCTTCTCGGCAATGATGAACAGTCCGCCAAGGAAGTCGGCGATGACTCCCTGTGCGCCAAAACCAACAGCGGCGGAAACGACCGTCGCGGGGATAGCGGCGGCGGTCAGTGAGATTCCGAATTTCGACAGAATCGCGATGATTAAGACGAAGTATGCAATGACTTCGACGATGTAAACCACAGCGCCAATCAGTGCGCGCCGTCCCTTGGACTGCTCCTCTGAAGAGGAGATGTTTCCGTCCGCAATTGCCAGAACGAAACGTCGGATACGGGGAACAAGAATTAGCAGAATGGCCAGACATGCGATGGCAAGGCCGTTATTGGCCACCCATTGCCATGTCCGTAACAACATGTATTGCAAGAATTCCATGCCATCCACCGTAGGTCGTTCGCCTTAATATGCGCTGAGTTTAAAGGTAAAGAATTATGCATAAAGACGAGCTTTGGACTTGGGGCTTGCGGGGCTCGGGCGTGTAGGGCTCGGGTGTGCAGGCTTGGGTGTGCAGGCTTGGGTGTCCCCGGGGTCGTGGTCGGGGAGTTTCTGGGTAGAGTGATTCCCAAAGTTGGGGCGGGGTTCTCGTTGGAATCGGGTGGGTGCTCGGGGTGTGATACGGATGGCGTGTCCAATTGACGGGATTGACTTCTCACTATGTGGACGTTAGGGTTGTAGCCAACGCCACATTCGTAGCTTCTTTGCGTGAATGTGTGTTGAGTAGTTGCCCACCATGATCCAGGAGCGAAATCGTGAACGCGCACGAGCAGCACACCCCATCGCCCGCCCAATTCGCGGCTAAGGCGCGCACCAGCGCCCCCGAGCGAATTTCTGGTGCACAAGCCATTGTCCGATCCCTTGAAGAGCTTGGTGTCGAGGTAGCCTTCGGTATTCCCGGTGGTGCAGTGCTTCCGCTCTACGATCCGATTTATGACTCGGAGAAGCTTCGTCACGTCCTGGTGCGCCACGAGCAGGGAGCTGGCCACGCTGCCACTGGTTACGCGCAGGTTTCCGGCAAGGTTGGTGTCTGTATCGCGACTTCCGGCCCGGGTGCTACTAACCTGGTGACCCCGCTCGCGGATGCTCAGATGGACTCCGTTCCGGTTGTCGCTATCACTGGTCAGGTCGGTCGCCCGCTGCTGGGTACTGACGCTTTCCAGGAGGCTGACATCCGCGGTGTGACCATGCCGATTACGAAGCACAACTTCATGGTCACCGAAGCTGAGGACATCCCGCGCGCGCTCGCTGAGGCATTCCACCTGGCTTCTTCTGGTCGTCCAGGTCCGGTTCTGGTCGATGTCCCGAAGGACCTCCAGAACACGATGATCGACTTCACCTGGCCACCGGAGATCAACCTGCCGGGTTACCGTCCGGTGACAACCCCGCACCAGCGACAGATCGACGAAGCCGCTGAGATGATTGCTGCGGCAAAGCGTCCGGTGCTCTACATCGGTGGTGGCGTCATTAAGGCCGATGCTTCCAAGGAGCTGGTCGAGTTCGCCGAGCAGACTGGGGTTCCGGTCGTGACCACGCTGATGGCTCGCGGCGCATTCCCGGACTCGCACCCGCTGCACATGGGTATGCCGGGCATGCACGGCAAGGTGTCAGCCGTCGCTGCTCTGCAGAAGTCCGACCTGCTCATCACTATTGGCGCGCGTTTCGACGACCGTGTTACCGGTGATCTGAATTCCTTCGCGCCGAACGCGAAGGTAATCCACGCCGACATTGACCCGGCAGAGATTGGCAAGCTCCGCGAAGTTGATGTTCCCATCGTCGGCGATGCCCGCGAGGTCCTTGCCGCACTTAGCGAGTCCTACACCAAGCTCGGTCTTAGTCGCCCGCAGATTGCCGACTGGCTGAAGCTTCTCGACGGTCTCCGCGACGAGTTCCCCCTCGGGTGGGAAGAGCCCGCTGATGGTGCAATCGCTCCGCAGTTTGTAATTCAGACTCTGTCCGACATCGTTGGTCCAGAGGCCATCTATGCCGCTGGCGTCGGCCAGCACCAGATGTGGGCAGCGCAGTTCGTCCAGTACGAGAACCCGCGCACCTGGCTTAACTCCGGTGGTGCCGGCACGATGGGCTACTCAATCCCGGCTGCGATGGGTGCCAAGGCGGCTGCTCCAGAAAAGGAAGTCTGGGCCATCGACGGTGATGGTTGCTTCCAGATGACCAATCAAGAGCTGACCACCTGTGCAATGGAAGGTTTTCCCATCAAGGTTGCCTTGATTAACAACGGTAATCTGGGCATGGTTCGTCAGTGGCAGACGCTGTTCTACGATCAGCGCTACTCCAACACCAAGCTGCGCCCGGAGGATAACTCCTACCTGCCGGACTTCGTCCAGCTCTCCGAGGGGCTTGGCTGCGTGGCGATCCGCGTGACCAAGAAGGAAGATGTCGCGGCGGCGATTAAGAAGGCACGCGAGATTAATGACCGACCGGTGGTTATTGACTTCATTGTCGGTGAGGATGCTCAGGTGTGGCCGATGGTGGCAGCTGGCAAGTCCAATGATGAGGTCGAATACGCCCGCGGTCTGCGCCCGCTGTTCAACGATGAGAATTCAGCAGCTGAGGCCCCGGCTGACATCCACGGCACTGTTGTGGACAACGCCGAGGACGCCGCGAAGCAGCCCGACGCTAACCACCCGTCCATGAAGACCCGCTAATCGGGATCCGAAGCAACAGGAAGTGAGTCCCAAAATGGCTGAACTGCACACTCTATCCGTGTTGACCCTCGATGAGCCGGGTATTCTGGTCCGCATTGCGGGCATGTTCACCCGTCGAGGTTTCAGCATCCAGTCGATTACCTCGGGTGAAACTGAGACCGAGGGAGTCAACCGCATCACCGTCGTGGTTGAGACGGAGACGCTGCCGATCGAACAGATCACTAAGCAGCTGAACAAGCTGGTGCCCGTGCTGAAAGTGGTCCGCCAGCCCCCAGAGACCATGGTGTCGCGCGGACTGCTGATGGTGAAGGTTTCCTGCGACAACACCAATCGTCCGCAGGTAGTCGATGCCGCCAATCTCTTCCGTGCCCGTGTGGTGGACGTTTCTCAAGAGTCTGTCATCATTGAGGCGACGGGTGAGCGCTCGAAGCTTGTAGCCCTGCTGGAGGTCCTCGAGCCGTTTGGTATCCGTGAGCTCATTCAGTCCGGTACCGTCGCAATGGCACGTGGGCCGAAGCCGATGCTCCAGGCCCGCTAACAACTAAACGCTAAGATTTTTAACGAATCCGATTCGAAAAGAGGCTAACTTTAATGGCTATTGAACTGCTGTACGACGACGATGCTGATCTGTCCATCATCCAGGGACGTAAGGTTGCCATCCTGGGCTACGGTTCCCAGGGCCACGCTCACGCTCAGAACCTGCGCGAGTCCGGTGTCGAGGTTGTTATCGGTCTGCGTGAAGGCTCCAAGTCCGCTGTGAAGGCTCGGGAAGCTGGCTTCGAGGTTAAGTCCAACGCAGATGCCGCTGCATGGGCAGACGTCATTATGGTGCTGGTTCCGGACACCACCCAGGCAAGGGTTTACAGCGAGGACATCGAGCCGAACTTGAAGGACGGCGACGCGCTGTTCTTCGGCCACGGTCTGAACATCCACTTCGACCTCATCAAGCCGGCTGACAACATCACCGTCGGTATGGTTGCTCCGAAGGGCCCGGGTCACCTGGTTCGTCGTCAGTTCGTCGATGGCAAGGGCGTTCCGTGCCTGATTGCCGTTGACCAGGACCCGAAGGGCGAGGGCCGCGACCTGGCTCTGTCCTACGCTGCAGCTATCGGTGGCGCCCGCGCTGGCGTTATCCCGACCACCTTCGAGGCAGAGACTGTGACCGACCTCTTCGGTGAGCAGGCTGTTCTCTGTGGTGGCACCGAGGAACTGGTCAAGGTCGGTTTCGAGGTTCTGGTTGAAGCTGGCTACGAGCCGGAGATGGCATACTTCGAGTGCCTGCACGAGCTGAAGCTGATTGTTGACCTGATGTTCGAGGGCGGTATTGCCAACATGAACTACTCGGTCTCCGACACCGCTGAGTTCGGTGGCTACCTGTCTGGCCCGCGCGTTATTACCGCTGATACCAAGCAGCACATGCGCGAGATTTTGTCTGACATTCAGGACGGCACCTTCACCAAGCGCCTGATTGCCAACGTCGAGGGCGGCAACAAGGAGCTCGAGGACCTGCGCGCTTCCTACAACAACCACCAGATTGAAGAGGTCGGCTCCAAGCTGCGCGACCTGATGAGCTGGGTTAAGGTCGACGCTCGCGCTGAGACTGCCTAAGTTTGTTGCTTAAGCGAATCCCTCGCTTGTTCGCGAAGTAGGGCTTCATCACTGAGCTTCACCGCCGTGATGAGGCCCTTTTCGTATCTCTCTTACTAGTTTTCTTTCACTGAACCGTGTGGGGTAGACGTGTGGAATAAACGTCTGAGCTAAAAGCAACTACTGCCAAACGGGTGTAGCCCCAGTCCTATCCGGGGTTCTAATCTGGGGTGAAAGGTCTCCCTCAACAAAGACGTTCGATAGTCTAATCGTTGAAATCAAATCATTTCACGGAGGTAAATGTGCGAGTATCCGCAATGACGCGGCGCGTGACGGCAACCGTTGCCCTGACGGTCAGCCTGGCGTTGGGGTCAAGCGCCTTGGTCGCGTGTGGAAATTCCGACAGCGCTGTTTCCACGAAGAAGGTGGACGCTGAATCGACGGTGCTTAGCGACGACATCGCAGCGTCGGAAAGTCTGATCGACAGTTCGGAAGCGGTTGTCGTTTCCTCGGCTGGCTCTGCTGAGCAGCGTAGGGCGGCAGGCATCGCGGTTGCTGCTGGTCTGCCGATGCTAGTGGCTGGTTCTGCCGAAGATGCGGAAGATGACACTACTGCCAAGAGCCCGAAGAAGGATGCTCGTGGCCGTGATACTGGCGCCGATATCGCCGATGTGGAAAAAGAGATTGACCGCCTGGGCGCAAAGACAGTCCTTACTGTGGGGGCAGTTGACCTGACTGGCGAAGAGGGCCGTCAGATCATTGCGGATCCGGGTACGACCGATGGCCTTAAGGAGCTCGTCGGTACCGAGTTTAAGGTTCTCAAGGAGACGGAGTCGAAGCCGACTCGCGCTGTCGTTGAGATGGATCCGGAGAAGCCAACTGTCGTCGAGGGCGATGCAACGAAGGATGGGGCAGCCAACCAAGAGGCTCAGGATCGCGCCAGCGATGGGCAGGACGACAAGGGACAGGAGAGCGTCACCCTGCCGAAGGGATCTCCGAAGGAGGTCAAGGACACATTGGCACTGGCCGCACCGGGTACCGGTTTGGCCTCCATTGCTACGGCCCGCGCCGCTGGCCTGAAGGTCAGTTGGTTGCCGGTGGGCGACGCGCGTGCTACCTCTGAGTCGATTTCCGCTGCTCGCGACGGCGAGTCCCTGATTGCTCTGGGTAAGGTTTTCGGCGATAAGGACAAGTTTGATCAGTCCATCGAGCTTGCCAAAGATGACAAGGTCAAGGAGCTGCCAGGTGGAGGCACACTGCTGTTCCCCGGTCGTCATCTGATTGCAACGTATGGTCACCCTGGTGTCGCTCCATTGGGTGTGATGGGTGAGGATGATCCGGAGGATGCCGTCGCACGTGCGAAGGACTACGTGAAGCAGTACGAGAAGTTCGCTGATGACCCGGTACTGCCGGCCTTCGAGATTATCGCTTCGGTCGCGCAGGCTGACCCGGGTCCACGCGGTGACTACTCCGAGCCAGCTCCGGTTGAGACTCTGAAGCCGTACGTCGAGGCCATGACCAAGGCCGGCGGCTACGTCATCATCGACCTGCAGCCGGGTAGTGCAGACTTCCTGGACCAGGCCAAGTTCTACGAAGAACTGCTGAAGATGCCAAACGTCGGTCTGGCGCTGGACCCGGAGTGGAAGATGGAACCGGGGCAGGTTCCGGCGACTCAGGTTGGTCACGTTAAGGCTGAAGAAGTCAACCGCGTTGCTGATTGGCTGGCTGAGCTGACTCGTAAGAACAACCTTCCGCAGAAGATGCTGATGCTGCACCAGTTCCAGCTACAGATGATTCGCGACCGCGAGACGCTGGATCTGTCGCACCCGGAGCTCGCATTCGTTCTGCATGCCGACGGCCATGGCACCGCGCAGGAGAAGTTTGAGACCTGGAACGTCATGTTGCAGGATTTGCAGCCGGAGATTTTCGAGGCGTGGAAGAACTTCATCGACGAGGATCAGCCGATGTTTACTCCTGAGGAGACCATGAACATCGAGCCGCGTCCGTGGTTGGTTACGTACCAGTAGGTTATAGACCAGCAGAAATAAAAATATAACGCGAAATATTTGCCGACTTGAATGTCGGGGGCAACGGCGCTTACTCCCTAAACAAAGGGTAGTAAGCGCCGTTTTGCTTAGGTAAGTCCCCCCGTGTCTCACCCCCAGAGTTTATGATGAGACGTAATGCGCGTGCACGCTTTAGTAGTTTTCTTAAGTGACACCGCACATACTGCATAAACTTTTCGAGACAAACCAGGAGATGCTTGTGAGCCAGAACGCTCGCCCCGTTGTCCTCATCGCCGACAAGCTGGCACAGTCCACTGTGGACGCATTGGGGGATTCCGTTGAGGTCCGTTGGGTAGATGGCCCGAACCGCGCTGAGCTCCTGGCTGCGGTTGGTGATGCTGACGCACTTCTCGTCCGCTCCGCTACCACCGTGGATCAGGAAGTCCTCGAGGCTGCTCCGAATCTGAAGATCGTCGGTCGCGCCGGCGTTGGCCTGGATAACGTCGACATCGATACCGCTACCAAGCGCGGCGTCATGGTTGTCAACGCTCCGACCTCTAATATTCACTCTGCATGTGAGCACGCAATCGCACTGCTGCTGGCCACCGCTCGCCAGCTGCCGGCTGCGGACGCGTCCCTGCGTGAGGGGGAGTGGAAGCGCTCTTCCTTCAAGGGTGTCGAAATCTTCGGCAAGACCGTCGGTATCGTCGGTTTCGGTCACATCGGCCAGCTGTTTGCGCAGCGTCTCGCTGCTTTCGAGACCAACATCATTGCGTACGATCCGTACGCGAACCCGGCTCGTGCTGCTCAGCTCGGTGTCGAGCTGGTTGAGCTGGAAGACCTGATGGCTCGTGCTGATTTCGTGACCATCCACCTGCCGAAGACCAAGGAAACCGCTGGCATGTTCGATGCTGAGCTCCTGGGCAAGGCCAAGAAGGGCCAGATCATCATCAACGCTGCCCGCGGCGGTCTCGTCGACGAGCAGGCGCTTGCCGACGCAATCAAGGCTGGCAACATCCGCGGTGCTGGCTTCGACGTGTACGCGACCGAGCCGTGCACGGATTCCCCGCTGTTTGGCCTGCCGGAAACTGTTTGTGCTCCGCACCTGGGTGCCTCCACCGTCGAGGCGCAGGACCGTGCAGGTACCGATGTCGCTAAGTCCGTACTGCTGGCCCTGGCTGGCGAGTTCGTCCCGGATGCAGTCAACGTTTCCGGTGGCGCTGTCGGCGAAGAGGTGGCCCTGTGGCTCGAGCTGGCTCGTGAGCTGGGTCTGGTTGCTGGCGGTCTGCTCGAGGGCGCTCCGGCTGCTGTTGAGGTCACCGCTCGCGGTGAGCTGCACACTGAGGACGTTAACGTTCTGGGTATGGCAGCAATCCGTGGACTGTTCTCTCTCATGGTGGAAGAACCGGTCACTTTCGTCAACGCTCCGCGTATCGCAGAAGAGCGTGGTGTGACCTTCACTGTCGAGACCGAGCCGGAGTCCGTCTCCCACCGCTCCGTACTCGAGGTCAAGGTCATCGGTGCTGATGGCTCCACCGCTACCGTCGTTGGTGCTCTCACTGGCCTGAACCGCGTCGAGAAGATTGTCCGTATCAATGGCCGCGGCATCGACATGCGTGCTCAGGGCCGTAACCTCTTCCTGCTGTACAACGACGTTCCGGGCGCTCTGGGTCGCGTTGCTACCACCCTGGGTGAGTCCGGCATCAACATCGAGGCTGCTGCTCTGTCTCCGCAGGAAGCAGATCAGACTGCCATCCTGGTGCTGCGCGTTTCCAAGGAGGTTCCGGAGGAGCTCGTCGGAAAGATTACCGAGGAGATCTCCGCTACCCACGCTCTGCAGCTCGAGCTGGACTAGTTCTGAGCGCCTAGGCGTTTTAGAGCTAGTCTCTAGCGCAGCTTCTACTGCATGAAAAAATCCCCTCCGCATGGAGGGGATTTTTGTTTCCCAGCTGATCTATGCAGCCGTAGCCCTACTGCCTAGCCCTTCATCGAGCCCTTCTCAATCATGTTGACGTGGAAGTCGAAGGCAGTACGCAGGTCGTGCGGGGTAGACATGCCCGGAGCGGTCTTCAGCGCGCGCTCGTAGTACTCCTCCAACAGTGGCTGGTACTCCGGGTGTGCAACGGAAATCATCTTCGCCACGCGGTCACGCGGTGCCAGGCCACGCAGGTCAGCGAATCCACGCTCGGTGATGATGACCATGGCGTCGTGCTCGGTGTGGTCAATGTGCGAAGCGAACGGAACGATAGTCGAAATCGCACCGTCCTTCGCCAGCGACGGCGAGATGAACGAGGAAACGAAGGCGTTACGGGTGAAGTCACCGGAACCACCGATGCCGTTCATCATGCGGCTGCCGTTGATGTGGGTGGAGTTGACGTTGCCGTAGATGTCGGCCTCAATCATGCCGTTGGTGGCGATTAGGCCGACGCGACGGACAACCTCCGGGTGGTTAGAAATCTGCTGCGGGCGCAGAATGATGTTCTCGCGGTAGCGAGCAGCCTCGTTGTTCATACGCTCGGCCGCTTCCGGAGACAGGGAGAAGGAGGTAGCCGAAGCGACGGTCATCTTACCTGCGTCAATCAGGTCGATCATGCCGTCCTGAATAACCTCGGTGTAGGCCTTGATGTTCTCAAACTTGGAGTCCAACAGACCCGCCATCACGGCGTTCGGAACGTTACCGACGCCCGACTGCATGATGTACTGGTCGTAAGCCAGGCGACCCGCGCGAACTTCGCCCTCGAGGAAGTCGAGGAAATGGCCGGCAATAGCCTTCGAGGTCTCATCCAACGGCTTGAACGGGGAGTTGCGGTCCGGCGCGTTGGTCTCGACAACTGCGACAACCTTGTCCAGGTTGATGTCGATGTAAGGGGTACCAATGCGGTCACCCGGGGCGTTGATCGGCACCGGCGTGCGGTTAGGCAGGTGCTGAATGCGGTAGATGTCGTGCATGCCCTCGAGTTCCTCGGACTGCCACGAGTTGACCTCGATGATGATCTTGTCAGCGTTGTCCATCCACTCGACGTTGTTGCCAACGCTTGACGACGGAACGAGGTGTCCATCTTCCGTAATACGAGTGACCTCAACAATTGCGGCGTCAATCGGCAGGAAGCCCTGCTCGATGTACAGCGCGGAGTGGGAGAGGTGGATGTCCTGGTACTTCGCCTTGCCGGAGTTGATGGACTTACGCAGTGCCGGATCGCCCTGGTACGGCATGCGGTAGCGGATGATGTCAGCTTCTGCCATCACGCCGTCACAGTCTGGGGCAGTGGAAGCGCCTGTGTAGATGTCGACAGCGAACTCTTCACCCTTGGCGTGAAGTTCCTTGCCACGGTTTGCCAGCGCAGTCGGCAGGGCCTTCGGGTAGCCAGCACCGGTGAAGCCAGAGATGCCGAGGGCATCACCATGATTGATAAACTGTGCAGCCTCGTCGGCGGTCATTACCTTGCCGCGCAAACCGGCATGTGCGATGCGATCAGACATGTCATCTCCTAGATAGACTGTTCGACTTTAGTTTTGTCGCCTAACCTAGCATGCGCTAACAGTGTGTTGCCACACCCGCAGGTTGAGAAGTGATTTATGACACTCTGATCGCTTCAGCGGGTCGTTTATCGGCGCTCTTCCAGGGGCTTTGTTACAGCAATTCCCGCACTTCTTCGTCGGTCAGCATCGCGTCCTCGAATGCCTGCAGTGTGGCCTCTGGGTTAAATTTCACACCGATGAGTACGACCTCATTGGATGGTGGGACATCGGTCTGCGCCCACATGACGGCAGGGGTGATTTTCAGGTTCGGCCCCGCCTGACTCCACACGTGGGCGACTTCGAGGCGGTCGGAAATCCAGCAGTGCCCCTTGGATCGTACGAGCCCCTTTGTGCCGCGGAGAGCCTTAATCAGTCGTTCGCGGTCGAAGGGGCGGTTGCCTCGGAAAACAACCGAAGAAATGCCGTATTCTTCAGTCTCCGGCGTGTGGGGATTCGCAAGTTCTTCTGCATATCCGTGGAAAGTGGCCGCGGTACCTTCGTCGTAAAGCGATGCGTCGAGAATGGCAGAGGTGGCGATTTCGCCGTTAGTCACGCGGACGATGCGTGCGCGGGGGTTCATGGCGCGGATCGTTTCCTCGGTACCGCCGGTGAGCTTTTCGCCGGCGAGGTCGGATTTGGTGATGAGGATGAGATCGGCGAATTCCACCTGGTCGACGAGGAGGTCGGCGACCGTGCGTTCGTCGTCAGGCAGTGCGCGTCCCTGGCGGAGACTGTCGAGGAATGTAGAGGCGTCGACGAGCGTGACCATCGTGTCGATGGGGGCGATGTCGGCGAGGCGACGGCCGTCGTCGAATTCCCACTCGAAGGTAGCGGCGACTGGCATGGGCTCGGAGATGCCGGTGGATTCGATGACGATGTGCTCGAACTTGCCGCTGCGCGCGAGCTTGCCGACGTTTTCAACGAGGTCATCTCGCAGCGTGCAGCAGATGCAGCCGTTGGACATTTCGATGAAACGGTCCTCGCCGCGCTCGAGATATGTGCCTTGCTCGATGAGGGCGGCGTCGACGTTGACTTCCGAGAAGTCGTTGACGATGACCGCGATTTTGCGCCCCTGTGAGTTTGCCAGGAGGTTGTTGAGGAGGGTGGTCTTGCCGGCGCCCAGGAATCCGGACAGGACGGTGACGGGAGTGGTCTCGGTGGTGCTATCAGAAAATTCGGTAGAAGTCACCCGACAAGATTAGCGTACTGAAAATGATTATCAATAACTACTGCGCGAATTGAGCTAGGCGAGGGGTCGTAAATGTGTCGTACGGCTTATTGTCAGACAGTTGTGACGTAGGGCATAAAACGGTGTTGTAGTCGGCTTTAGTGTCGCGTGAAGTGTGCCTAAAATGGGGGCGCTTTCGGGCATCTGAATGAAAGGCACTAACCGCTTCGTTGATAGGGTTGGGGGTGTGCTTTGGTGTTCGAGGCACTACCCCCGATAGTCGCGTTGGGGGATATAGAAAGGTGAATTCATGTCAGATCGTATTGCCCATGCTGGTCTCAAATCCAAGGTGATGACCGCGCAGGAGGCGGCGCAGTTCATTAACCACGGAGACATGGTGGGCTTTGCCGGATTTACCGGTGCTGGCTACCCGAAGGTTGTCCCGCCGGCTCTCGCTGAGCGCATGGAGGCCGCTCACGAGCGTGGCGACGAGTTCAAGATTAAGGTCTTGACCGGCGCGTCTACCGCTCCGGAACTTGATGGTGCGCTGGCGAAGGCCAATGGTGTTGAGTGGCGTATGCCGTACCAGTCCGACCCGGGAATGCGTAACCGTATTAATGCAGGCGATGCCTTCTATAGTGATATTCACCTGTCGCACTCTGGCCCGATGACTGAGCAGGGCTTCTTTGGCCCGGTCAATGTTGCTGTGGTCGAAGCTGTTCGCATTAAGGCCGATGGATCCCTGATTCTTTCCTCTTCGGTTGGTAACAGCATTTCTTACTTGAATGCTGCAGAGAAGATCATTATTGAGGTCAACTCCTGGCAGTCCGGGGATCTCGAGGGTATGCACGACATCTACAGTGTTGGGCTGCCTCCGAACCGTAAGGAGATTCCGATTGTGAACCCGGGGGACCGCATCGGCACTCCGGATGTTCAGATCGATGTCGATAAGGTTGTCGCTGTCGTCGAGACGAACGCCGAGGACCGTAACTCGCCGTTCAAGCCGCTGGACGATGACTCTAAGGCCATTGCCGGCTACCTGCTCGACTTCCTCGATGGGGAGGTCAAGGCCGGTCGTCTGCCGGAGAACCTGCTGCCGATGCAGTCGGGTGTCGGTAACATTCCGAACGCTGTGCTCGCAGGCCTGCTCGACTCCAAGTATGAGAACCTGACCTCCTTCACTGAGGTTATCCAGGACGGCATGGTCGACCTGATGGATGCTGGCAAGCTGACCGTGGCTTCCGGTACCGCATTCTCGCTGTCCCCGGAGTACGCAGCTCGTATGAATGAGAATGCTGCTGACTACCGCGAGAAGATTGTTCTGCGTCCGCAGGACATCTCCAACAACCCGGGTCTGGTCCGCCGCATGGGGCTGATTACCACCAACGGCATGATTGAGGCTGACATCTACGGCAACGTCAACTCCACTCACGTGGCTGGCTCCCGCATGATGAACGGCATTGGCGGTTCCGGTGACTTCACCCGAAACGCCTACATCTCTACGTTTGTGTCCCCGTCGCTGGCTAAGAATGGCGACATTTCCGCAATCGTGCCGATGGTCTCTCACGTTGACCACACTGAGCATGACGTGATGGTCATCATCACTGAGCAGGGTCTGGCTGACCTCCGTGGGCTGGCGCCGCGTCAGCGTTCCCGTGTTGTCATTGAGAAGTGTGCGCACCCGATGTACAAGGAGGCGCTGCTCGAATACGTTGAGCGTGCTGAGAGGGTCACCCCGTACCTGCATACTCCGCATGACCTGGGTACTTCTTATGACTTCCACCGTCGTTTCCTCGAAAACGGTTCCATGAAGCCGGTCGACTAGGTTTCTAGTGCGGTTCCCGCTTTACGACGAAGTTTGCGTCGTAGGGCGGGATTTTCTTTCGGCTTTAGTTCGAAATAGTGTTCGAGTAATGTGGAGATTTTTGGGGTGCGCAGCGGTTTGAATCCGGGGTGGGGGATATGGTGTGGGCGAATTGATAAAGAACTGTTCGTTAGGGGACCTCGTTAGGGAGGGGACAGTGCAATGTCAGAGTTGGAATCGTGTGGGGAATTTCGGTTCAGCCATGAGGTGAGGGCTCATTCGCTCGCTGAAGTGATGCGCGAGATTAATCGTCTGGAGATGGTTATCGCTCAGCGGGTCGCACCACCAGATGATGGCGATGTCGAAGCTCATTTGGCTTATTGGTCGGTGGTGCTTGGAATCTCACGCGCCGAAGTGAACAAATATATGGAAATTGGCTACATGCTTGGACGTATGCCGCAACTAGCGGAAATGTGTCAGGAGCGCGGGCATTTGTCGATGAGGCATTTAGCAATGCTTGGTAAACATACCCGACCTGTAGCCGATGACAAGGTTGACGCAGTGGAGTCGGGTCTCGTGGACGTCGTTAAGCCTAGGCGCGACGGGGAGGCACTCCGTGGCGTGCGTGCGATGGCAACGCGGGTGCAGCGAGTGATTGGTGAGTGTGCTCCGGAAGTGCGGCCACGTGATGTGGATGTCGCTGGGTTGCAGGCTGATAGGGTCCTGGCCCGGAATGTGGAGGCGACCGTAGATGCTGCAATTGATGCGGCGGCATACCAGGTCGAGGCGGATGGAGGGTCGGCGGATAATCCCGTGGAGTCGGAGGAGGTACGGGAGGTTCAAGCTGCGGCTCTCGACTACTTCGGCGATCGTATGACGGCTAAGGAGTTTATCGCAGTTGATGAACATGGTGACGCTGGAGTTACGACACTGACTACTGTACTCGAGCGGCATCATGCAGTGGAAGCCCTTGCAATTATCGACGCAGTGGCTAAGAAGATGAAAGTGAGTCGCGCGGCAGCTTTCATGCATGCGTTACGCGGTACTTGTGAGGTGGAGGTGAATCTGGAACTCTTCCGAGTGCTCTCTCCCGGGGAGGATGGCGAACCGGAAAACACTCCAGTGTGGCTCGCTGGCGCAGGTTGGCTTTCTTCGCTGGTGGCCGAGTCTTGGCTGAAGCGGGTATCGACATTGCGGGTGCTGGGGGATAGTGCGGTTGAGGGGTATCGGCCCTCCGAGTCTCAGCGTGCATTCGTGCGTGCCCGTGACGGTGTGTGTAGTTTTCCTGGATGCGATGTCCCCGCGGAAAAGTGCGATATCGACCATATTGTGGAATTTGATCACAGCCTTTCCGGTGGTGAGCGGCAAAAGGAAGGGGTCACGCACACAGATAATCTCCATTGTCTCTGTCGAAGGCACCACAACCTCAAAACTGCCGGTATGTGGCGAGTTGTTCGAGGTGATGATGGGATCGAAGCTTGGACGTTCCTCTCTTGTGATGAAGGGCCGTTTGCGCAGTCGGAGAAAGAGCACACTGGGCATGGTCGTTACACCTTTGCCTCGCAGACTGAAAAGAAGACCGCTGCGCTGGCTGAGCACAATGAGAAACGTCGCAAATTGCATGACAGTCTCCGCGGCCTAGTGGATAAGGTGCGGCGGGATTTGGAAAAGGAGAGAGCAGTAGGCGGGGTGGATTGTGAAAACGATGGAGATGTTAAAAATCGCGCAGACAGTGACGGGGAGTGAGCGCTAGGTTCTGCTACACTCATTTGTGTCCATATAGTGAGAAGGGTATCTCAAAAATGACTGAGGTAGGAAAGCTGAAGATCGCCGTCATCCCGGGTGATGGCATCGGCACGGAAGTTACGGCAGAGGCGCTGAAGGTGCTCAAGGCTGCTATCGGCGAGTTCGACACTACCGAGTACGACCTCGGCTCGCGTCGCTACTTGCGCAATGGCGAACTGCTTACCGACGCTGACCTTGACTCCCTGCGTGAGCACGACGCAATCCTGCTCGGTGCCATCGGTGACCCGGCGAACGTACCTCCGGGTGTTCTCGAGCGCGGCCTGCTGCTGAAAATGCGCTTCGCGCTGGATCACCATGTCAACCTGCGTCCTTCCAAGCTCTTCCCGGGTGTCGAGTCACCGCTGAAGAACCCGGGCGAAATTGATTTCGTGGTCGTCCGCGAGGGAACCGAAGGTGCCTACACAGGTAACGGCGGTGCAATTCGCGTTGGCACGCCACACGAGGTTGCCAACGAGACCTCCGTCAATACCCGCTTCGGTGCTGAGCGCGTCGTCCGCTATGCCTTCGAGCTGGCTATGACCCGTCGTAAGAAGCTGACCCTTGTCCACAAGACCAATGTGTTGGTGCACGGTGGCGGTATGTGGCAGCGCACGGTCGATGAGGTCGCTAAGGAATACCCAGAGGTAGATGTCGATTACTCGCATATCGACGCTGCGACGATCTACCTCGTCACTAATCCTTCGCGTTTCGACGTCATCGTCACCGACAACCTCTTTGGCGACATCATTACTGATGAGGCTGGTGCAGTGTCGGGCGGTATCGGCCTGGCGGCGTCCGGCAACATTGACGCCTCCAATGCCAACCCGTCCATGTTCGAGCCCGTTCACGGCTCCGCGCCAGACATTGCTGGCAAGGGGATCGCGGACCCGACGGCAGCCATTCTGTCGGGTGCCATGATGCTGCGCCACCTGGGTCGTGAGGAAGACGCCCAGCGCATCGAGGCTGCTGTGGAAGCTGACATGGCTACTCGCGGTAGTGGCCCGATTAAGACCACTGAAGTTGGCGACCGCATTGCTGCTGCTTTGAAGTAGCGCAGTAAAAAATAGGGAGGGAGAGGGCTAGGCAATCACAGTTTTGCCATCGACGGTAGTGATGTGAGTCTTACCGTCGGCGGTGTGCTCGATGAAGTCCGACGCATGTCCGACCTGGCGAAGTACATCGATGATGGTGTCAAGGGGGTATGGGGATGAGCTTCCTGCGCCGTTATCGGAATCATCCCCTCCCAGTCCTGCCACTAGCGCATCCCTCGTAATCTCCGCATGTCCCAGGTGCTGAGCCGCCTCGTGGAAGACATGCACGATCACGCCTTCGATGCTGCCGCACCACCAACGGTCCTTATCGGTAGGAATAACAGCAGGAGCACCAGCGCGGTCCGCGCCTTGCAACTCCACCAGCGCGGATTCAATGGCCGCGCGGTCACGGTGGTAAATCTCCAGCCCTTCCGAAACACTGCAATGAGCAGAAAACTCCCCATCGCGATCACGGACATAATCACGCCCAAGGCAGACGCGCTCGAGCCAGAACCTCGCGGATCCGGTCACATGTCGTAACAGCACGGCCAGGGAGTTAATGGCTGGGATGGGGAGGGTTGCGTTGAAGGTGTCGTCGTCAAGCGTGGCGACGAGTGCCGCGAGCTTGTCCATCCTGCCGAGGATGTGGGCGTCGAGCGGCCATTCGGGATTTATTGAAGCGCTGTGTGTGGAATTGGTCATAAGGTCGAGTATTCCCGCAAATCAGTCCTATTGGGAGCAAAAATAGGGGATAATTGACCCCATGACCGTCGAGCTTGCGGAAATCGCAGACTTCCTCAGCCATACTCGCCCCTTTTCGGACCTCAACGATGAAGAGCGCGCGACTATCCCACCGCTTTTGGCCATGCGCTATGCCCGTCGTGGAACGGAGATTATCCGGGCGGGTGCGGATAACAACAGCTGTTTCATTATTCGCTCCGGCATGGTGGATCTCTTTGACCCAGCTGGCACGCTGTTGGACAGGCGAGATGTGGGAGATCATTTCGGCTATTCGACACTGCTGAGCAGTGACCCCTCGCTGTACACGATGACGGCAGTGGAGGACTGCGTATTCCTGGTGATCTCCAAGGAGGTCTTTGACCAGCTCAATGACCAGTTCGTAGAGGTCCGGCGCTATTACGGCGGTGAAAACGCGCGCATTCGCGCAGTGGCATCGAAGCTGCGGAGTACTGCGGCATCGGAGTCGTTGCGCACACGGGTTGCGGACCTGATGGAAACATCGCTGGTGACCTGCAGTGCTGATGCGACAGTACAAGAGGCGGCGCAGATTATGACGGAGCGGAATGTCTCCAGTCTGCTCGTGATGGAGTCTGCAGGCGCCAACCAGAGCTCGCTCGTCGGCATCATCACTGACCGTGACCTCCGTCGTCGAGTGCTGGCAGAAGCCAAGCCGGCGGAGAGTCTCGTAAGCGAAGTGATGACCGGGAACCCGGAAACTATCAGTCCCGACCTGCTGGTCTTCGAGGCCATGCTGCTGATGGCCGAGCGCGGTTACCATCATCTGCCGGTGCACGATGGGACGCGGGTGGTCGGCATGATTGTCATTGGCGACCTCCTGCGCAGTCTGCACACCGATCCCGTGTACGCGACGGCGACGCTGGCGCGAAAGAGCGATATCTCCGAGATTGCGGAGATTGCTCAGAACGCACGGCGGATTGTGGGCCGGTTTATTGACCGAGGTGATTCGGGGGAGGAGGTCGCCAAGCTGCTGACCGCCGTGGCCGATGCTGTCACCCGACGCCTGGTGGCGCTTGCGGAGGAAAAGCTTGGGCCGCCACCGGTTAGCTATGCCTTTGCAGTACTGGGCTCGCATGGGCGCGGAGAGATGGGGCTCGCGTCCGATCAAGACAATGCGCTGGTCCTCGCCGACGATTACGACGCCGACGCTCATGCTGACTATTTCGCCGCGCTTAGCGACGAGATTTGCACCAACCTCGACCGAGTCGGTTATCCGCTCTGTCCAGGGGACATGATGGCCAGCAATCCTGCGTGGCGGATGACCAAGTCGCAGTGGCTGCGCACTTTCCACGGGTGGATTACGGCACCGGAGGCAGAGGCCCTGTTACATGCACAGACCTTCTTCGACATGCGTGGGGTAGCGGGCGACGTGCAACTGGTAGAGAGCCTTCGTGCGGCCTACCTGCCGCTGGCTCAGGGGTCGCAGCGCCTGCATGCGCACTTGGCCAAGCTCGCGGCCTGGCGGGAGCCGCCGCTCGGCTTCTTCCGGGGCCTAGTGCTGGAAAAGGGCGGCGATCACGCAGAGACCCTGGACATCAAAAAGGGGGGAACTGCTGCTGTGGTGCAGATGGCGCGTCTATTTACTGTGGCGGCCGGCCTGCCACAGCTGTCGACGCGTGAACGCTTGGCGGCGAGTGCGGGTGCCGGAAGCGTGAGCCGTCAGGGTGCGCAGGATCTGGCGGATGCGTTCGAGTTCCTGTGCACGGTGCAGCTTCATCACCAGCAGGCCCAGTTCAACGCTGGCGAGCAGCCGAATAACCACATCTACCCGAAGCGTCTCTCCAGCCTGGAACGCGAGCACCTGCGCGATGCGTTTGGTGTTATCCGCAAGTTGCAGCAGAGCCTCGGGGCGAAGTATCCCATCCGGGCGATGTCGTGAGCGCGCAATGTTGAAGTTTTTCAAACCCCGCAAGAAACTCTTGGACGCACCTATCCGCGACAATGCTTGGCTCGCGGTCGATGTGGAAACCACCGGTCTGGATCCCTCCAAAGATCAGTTGCTTTCCATCGGTTGGGTTGCCGTCGAAGGCCGCGACATCGTGCTGGAAGAGTCGGGTCACCTTCTCATTCGCCCAGAGCGCGAGGAGGTGAGCGTCGGCGAGTCGGCGACGGTGCATGGGCTTACCGACGACATGGTCGCAACCGGGGTAGAGGCAGAGGTGGCCGTCGGCAAGCTGTTAGAAGCTCTACGGGGACGGAAGCTGCTGGCGCACTACGCGCGGATGGAAGTTGGTTTCCTAGATCCGTTGTGCCGGAAGTACTTCGATGCGCGTTTTGATGTGCCGGTGGCGGACACTATGACACGTGAGTACGACGCAATTCTGCGAGCCAACCGCGAGCCGGTCCGTGATGAGCTGCGGTTGTGGTCACTGTGCGACAAGTACGGCATTCCCCGTTTTAAGGCCCATCACGCGTTCAACGATGCGCTGGCCTGTGCGCTGGTGTGGCTTGCGCAGGAATCCCGCGGAGTTTAGAGCGCAGAGTATAGAGAGTGGGGGTCGTTGCATAATTATCGCAATGTGACGTGTACCCTATTTTTATGCGTATTGCTCGAATCGCCCACCCAGAGGGCATGTGCTTCGCGCTCGTCGAGGGCGAAGGCAGTGAAGTTACTTTGCACGAGATCGAAGGGCACCCTTTCGGTCAGCTGAATAAGACTGGTCGTTCCTGGCCGCTTGCCGACGTACGTCTGCTTGCCCCGATGCTGCCGTCGAAGGTCATCGCTATTGGTCGTAACTACGCTGACCACGTCGCCGAGGTGTTCAAGAAGTCGGCAGAATCGCTGCCGCCGACGATGTTCATTAAGCCGCCGACGGCCGTTATTGGTCCGGAAGCGCCGATTCGCATTCCGGATTTCGCCACTAACGTCGAGTTTGAGGGCGAGCTGGCACTGGTTATTGGTAAGCCGTGCAAGAACGTCAAGAAGGAAAACGCTCACGATGTGATCTTCGGATACACCATCGTCAATGATGTTTCTTCCCGTGACCTGCAGTTCGCCGACGGTCAGTGGGCGCGCGCAAAGGGCATCGATACCTTCTGCCCGCTGGGCCCGTGGATCCAGACGGAGCTGGACTACAACGAGCTTCCAATCAAGGCGCACCTGACTCACGAGGGTGTTACCGAGACCAAGCAGGATTCCAACTCCAACCAGATGATTATGTCCATCCCGGAGATTATCGAGTTCATCACTGCCTCGATTACGCTGCTGCCGGGTGATGTCATCTGCACCGGCTCCCCGGCCGGTACCGCTGCGATGTTCCCGGGTGACCGCATCGAGATTGAGATCCCGGGTATCGGCAAGCTGGCCAACCCTGTGGAGCGGGCTTAAGCTGCCAGGGCTTAAGCTGCTAGGGCCTATGCGCCCTGGCTTAAGCGCCCTTAACTCCAAAAGCGCGGAGTACAGTGCCCATCTTGGCGCTGGTCTCCGTGACTTCTTCTTCTGGGTCGGAGTGCGACACAATGCCGCCTCCGGCCCATAGTCGTGCCACGAACCCCTCAGTGTCGATTTCGGCACAGCGAATGGAGACCACGAACTCGCCGTCACCATTCTCATCGCACCAGCCGACAGCGCCCGAGTAGAAGCCGCGGTCAGTCTCTACGGCCTGAATGACGCCGAAGGCGGATTCCGTCGGCGTGCCACAAATGGCTGGTGTCGGGTGCACCACCAGCGCCAAATCCAGCGCGGACAGCGACGGATCCTTCAACCGACCGCGGATATGCGTGGCCAAGTGCCACATTTCGGCGGTGCTCATCAGCTCGGGGCTGTCCGGAACATCCAGCGAACTGCACAGCGGCGCCAGGTTGTCGGCGATGTCATCGACAACGAAGGCGTGTTCATCCAGGTTCTTGCGCGAGTCCGCTAAACGACGAGCCGACGCCCGGTCCACCTCTTCATTCCGGGATCTCGGCAGCGACCCGGCCAAGGGAAATGCCTCAACGATGTCGCCTGTACGGCGGACCAGCATCTCCGGGGAAGAACCGATGAGCAACTTGCCCTCATAATCGGAACCGGCGGGAGAGAGATCCACGACAAAGCCATCGCGGTTGGGGGATCCGTCGATAAGCCGCGATGCGAGTAGGAGTGGGTCAATCGGGGGATCGATTTCGAGTTCCACAGCGCGCGCGAGCACGACCTTTTCCAGCGCCGAGTACTCGATGGTGCGGATGGCTGCGGCGATGCGCTCAGCGTGCTCGTCGAGCGGGGGATCGTAAGCGACGATGCTGGCGTGAGGCTTCGGTGCGTTCCAGCGGTAGTGCGCGGGTGGCTCCAGCGGCTGCGAGGAGCGGATGACTTCCCGGGGAACGGTCAGGGCGGCGGGCTTGTCCAAGTCGAAGGGCAGGGCGCCGACCACCATCTTGTGAATGCCCGAGTGCAGTCCCTCGGCCGCGAGCCAGGGGTCGGAAATCTGCTCTTCAATACCTTGTGTGCGGATGGAGCCGTGCGCACGGGAGAGCAAAAAATCAGGAGCGGTGGTTGGGCGGGACGTGTCCCAGCGCGTCGAACGCTTCGGAGTCGCTGCAGGCTCGTTCGACGGGTGAGACTTTTCCTGCTGCTCTTCCTCGTTTCCGCCGCCCAGAGAGGGGTGGTTTTCCATGGACATAGCCCTAACCCGCCTCCTCAATCTAAACCCAGTTGTGCTCCAGTTTAAGGGGCAGGCTAACCCCTGCCCAAAAAGGGCATACCCGCAGCGGTAATCGTAAGCTGATCGATGACGGCACCTGCCGGCAGATTCGCGGCGTAGAGGAAAGTTTCCGCAGCCTGCTTGGCATCGAACATCGGCTCGCTGCCTGTGAACGTCCCCAACAGGTCAGTCTGCGCATTGCCAATATCAATGCGCGTTGCCGTAATGCCGTATTCGCGTCCGTCGAGGGCAAGCACGTGGGTCATTCCGGCAAGCGCGCTTTTCGACGTCGCGTACGCCGCCGTGTGTGCTCTCGGCACCTGCGCTGCGATAGAACAATTGACCAGGATTCGGCCGCCCGCTTGCTCTGTCTTCCCCTCGCACCCCGCCTTCATCCGCGAAAAAGCCTCGCGTGCACACAGGTACGAGCCGACCACATTCGTATCGATGACCGCCCGGAAGTCTTCAATGCCGGTCTCTCCGAACTCCGCGGGCGTGCCGGGCAGCCCCGCATTGAGCACTGCAACATCGATGGTTCCCGTAGCCACCTGCGCGTTCTCAAACATCGCACGGACCTGTTCGGGGTCGGTGATGTCACACCTGGAGTAGGTGATGTTGTCCGCTTCGGCGGCAACAGTCTCGAGCGCGTCGATACGCCTGCCGCAGATATGCACGTGCCAGCCATCGGCGGCGAAAGCCAGAGCAATTTCGCGACCAATGCCCGCGCCGCCACCAGTTACTACTACCGTTTTGGTCATGAGCACCATTATTAACTGTTCTACGGTCTACGCACACATGTCCCCGCACGACGCCGTCAACGCCGCGCGTGACGACGGCTACGCGGCCGTGGAATTCTGGTGGCCATTTGACCTCGCAGTGCCCGCACCCGATGAGGTTTCCGCTTTTTGTGACCTCTTTGACGACAGCCTCGGTCTTTATGCCATGAATCTGTGGGGAGGGGACATGGCAGCGGGGCAGCGAGGAGTGCTCGATACGGATGGGCTGCCCGCGGGGCATCTGGAGGCAGTGAGCCAGATTGCGCGGGCCACTGGACTGAAATGCTCGAACGTGCTGCTGGGGCGCTCGGGGGAGCTAACGAACTTGCAGGTGCAAAGACTGACTGAGATTACTGCCCAGCTGGAGCTCAGCGGGGTTCGCGCATTGATTGAGCCACTGTCCGGGATGAGCGATTATCCCATTACAGATCCCTGGCAAGCCGACGAGCTAGCGCAACAGACTGGTGCTGGTGTGCTCGCGGACTTTTACCATTTTGCAGCTAATGGCGTCGACGTGGATGCTTGGCTCGCTGATGTGGAGACCGGAAGAGTGAGCCTGCCGGTGCACGTCCAGATTGCCGATTTCCCAGGCCGCGGCGCGCCGGGCACCGGTGAGGCGCCACTGCGCAGCTGGGTTGAGCGGCTGCGCGCCGCAGGATATGCAGGCGAAGTGGCTGGGGAGTGGACTCTGTAACCCTATGCAAACCCTATGCATGCCTGCAGGTGGGAGGGCGGGTATCGTGGGAAAGCATGTCAGATGTTCGCGTACGCTTTTGCCCGTCGCCAACCGGTACCCCGCACGTTGGCCTCATCCGCACTGCCCTGTTCAACTGGGCATATGCCCGTCACACTGGTGGCAAGCTGGTCTTCCGCATCGAAGATACCGATGCCGCTCGCGACTCCGAAGAGTCCTATCAGGCAATCATCGAGGCCCTGAATTGGCTCGGTATTGACTGGGACGAGGGCATCGATGTCGGCGGTCCGCACGGCCCGTACCGCCAGTCGCAGCGCAAGGACATCTACGCCGATGTATTGCAGCGCCTCATCGACGCCGGTGAAGCCTACGAGGCCTTTTCCACCGCTGAAGAGGTTGAGGAGCGCCACAAGGCTGCCGGTCGTGACCCGAAGCTGGGCTACGACAACTATGACCGCAACCTCACCGAGGAGCAGAAGGAAGCCTTCCGCGCAGAGGGCCGTAAGCCGGTGATTCGCCTGCGCATGCCGGACGAGGACATTGTCTTCAACGACCTCGTGCGCGGTCGTATCGAGTTCAAGGCCGGCCTGGTTCCGGACTTCGTCATTGCTCGCTCCAACGGTGAACCGCTCTACACCCTGGTTAACCCGGTCGATGACGCCCTGATGGAGATCACTCACGTCCTGCGTGGTGAGGACCTGCTGCCATCGACCCCGCGCCAGATCGCTCTCTACGAGTCGCTGAAGCGCATCGGTGTCGCCAAGTTCACCCCGGAGTTCGGTCACCTGCCGTTCGTTATGGGCGAGGGTAATAAGAAGCTGTCCAAGCGTGACCCGCAGTCCAATCTCTTCATCCACCGCGATAACGGTTTCATCCGCGAGGGTCTGCTGAACTACCTGGCACTGCTGGGGTGGTCTATGGACGGCGACCAGGACATCTTCACGATGGACGAGATGGTCAAGGCCTTCGATATCCACGATGTGCTGTCCAACCCGGCTCGCTTCGATCAGAAGAAGGCCGACGCTATCAACGCGGACCACATCCGCATGCTCGATCCGAAGGACTTCGAGCAGCGTCTGCGCACGTACCTGGAAAGCCACTTTGACTTCCCGGCCGACTACCCTGCGGATAAGTTCGCTTTCCTGGCAACGCTGCTGCAGACCCGTGTGAAGACGCTTTCCGACGCCTGGGACCTCTCGAAGTTCCTGGTTGTGGAAGAGGACGGGTTCACCTTCGATGAGCGCTCGGCACGCCGTAACTTCAAGGAAGACGCCGTCGCTGTCCTGGAGGCCACCATTGCAGCTGTGGAGCCGCTCAGCGAAGAGGACTTCGTCACCGAGAAGCTTGAAGCTGCACTTCAGAAGGCCCTCATCGAGGACCTGGAGCTGAAGCCACGCAAGGCTTTTGGCCCGGTGCGCGTGGCCGTGACTGGCGCTCAGGTATCGCCGCCGCTGTTCGAGTCCATGGAGCTGCTTGGTCGCAGCCGCAGCCTGGGCCGACTGCGCAAGGCGCTCGAGGTCACTCCTGTTACTGCTGCTCAGTAAAGAGCGCGAGCTGGGCTGAGCGAAGCAGGTTCGTGTAAGAGCCCGCTTCCTTGCCCACCTTCTGCGGGTCGCGGTTCAGCATATTCATGGAGGTTTCGCGGTAATCCTTGACCAGCGACCCCATGTGGTTGTTGAAGAACTCGTGCCAGTCGGTTCCCCAGTGGACCGTGCCGTCCTCGTTTTGCTTGAGCGGTGCGGCAAAGGCGTACACGAGCGGGTAGATGAACCCGTCTGGAATCGCGTAGCCGATGGGCTGGCGGTAGAACTTCGAGTACTTCTGTGGAGTCTTGCCAGTCCGCGGATTCTTCTTATTGGCCTTGTCAACAGCATCGATGCCGCCGAATTTACCGCCGCTTTTGTTGTAGAGATCGGGTAGCTCTGCGTTGATGCGCTCGAAAATATCGATGAAGTCACGCGTGAGGTTCAATGCGCTGCGGACCTTCTCGTTGTAGAGAACGACCTCTTCGGTGCGCTCATTGATGCTTTCAGTGCTGGGCTTAGTGACCTCCGGTGAGCTCATGACATCCTCGAAGCGGTCAAGCAGCTTGGCCTTGCCGGAGTAGAGGCTGGTGGGGGTCGGTGCTTCAATCTGCTTCCCGTCGGCATCCTTCGGCAGGTCAATACAAGACAGCGGAATCCACGCCATAGCGATGACATCGCCCACCTTTAGTCGACCAGTATCGTTGGTGCGCCACTGCGCGTTGTCGCTAATTCCCTGAGGCAGAGCATGCTTCAGATCGTCAAAGTAGCCTGCGCGATTGAGCTTTGCTTCCGCCTTGAGCTCCGCATTGTTGTTGCGGGCGGCACAGATATCGAGCAGAGCATCGGAGAAGTCCTGCACAGTGTCCTCGTCCCGAGCACCGGGCACGAGTACCTCTACCGGAACACGGGCATCGAGCTCGGTGAGGCTTTCGTCTGCAAGCAATTCCTCAATTTCTCCCGTACGCGCCGACCAGACCTCCTTCATTTCGGACCACGTCTTGATTTTGCGGCTAGGTGGTGGAGTGAGCTTGCCCAGAACGAACAGTGCGATAGCCAGCGAGTTGTGACCGCCGTCGAGGATGCCTTCGATGCGACGGTTGCTGAAGGTGAAGCGGTAGAGATTGTCTTCACTGGTGAACTGAGTGGAGGCCAGGAGCACACCCTTGGACTTGTAGGCGAAGAGCTCCGGCGTGGTGTCGATGGTTTCCATGATGGCATCGGTGATGCGGCCGGTGCGGGGACACGCGTGGGTTGGCGTCGAGGTTGAGGGCCGAGATGATTTTCGCGAACTGACGGATAGTGACAGTGCCGATGACGCGACCGATGGTGCCGTTCATTTGCTCCGTGATGTCGGAGAACTCCAGCTCGAGCGTGATGGGGGCGGATGTTGCCGTCGTTGTTGGGGAAGTCATGGTGCCTGCCTTTCAGGTCTGGTTTTTTGGTGTGTGTCGGCTGTTTGCCAGCCGCTTCACCACGAAGTGTCTCCTGAAGGGCGGATCAGCTTTGAGCTGCGATCGAATGGGCTTTCGATCTGGGACTGCGTTAGTTATATGCATTGCATTAGTTATGCATTAGCTATGCGCACTGCTGAGGTGGGCTGTGGGGAACTCGCGAATTTAAACGAACCTTTGACAACGAACCTTTGACCAGGTGATTTGCTCTTGTTCACGCCAATTGGCTATATTATTCCTCGTTGCGTTCAGCAGCGATGGCCTATGGTGTAATTGGCAACACAACGGTTTCTGGTACCGTCATTCTAGGTTCGAGTCCTGGTAGGCCAGCAGTGAAGAAGTTCATTGTTGAATGTATTCACTAACTGCAAAGTTCTAAGCCCCGTTCGTCTAGCGGCCTAGGACGCCGCCCTCTCACGGCGGTAACACGGGTTCAAATCCCGTAC
>NZ_JASPJU010000029.1:0-299 GCF_030232435.1 Corynebacterium sp. MSK012 | reverse complement strand
CGATCATTGGCTTCGGCTGGGCGAAGTGAAATATTGGCATCATGAGTCCAGCGTTTTCCACGTGGCTTGGGCACCCCTGCGAGAAGCGAGCGGGGTTTACGCCCTGGCCGGGTAGTCCGGCAGGACTTTTCAAACACAAGTTCTTTGCGCAAGCTGCCTGCCCCTTGTACGTAAAGGGCCTGGTAAATCGACTCGTGGCTAATAGTCATGGACGTATTATCACCCCACAGTGCAGCCAACCTGCCACTGGCCTGACGCGGCGAGGCGCCACGGTTGAGCAGATTGACAACCTGGGCGCG
>NZ_JASPJU010000028.1:0-392 GCF_030232435.1 Corynebacterium sp. MSK012 | reverse complement strand
GGGGTGCCCAAGCCACGTGGAAAACGCTGGACTCATGATGCCAATATTTCACTTCGCCCAGCCGAAGCCAATGATCGTGCGGTACCCGGTCATTGGGAAGGCGATTTGATTATTGGCGCAGATGGCACCAGTGCTTTAGCGACGTTGGTGGAACGCCGCAGCAGGTTTGTGCTGCTCGGCAGACTCGGCACTGACCATACTGCCGCCAGTGTCAATGAGGTGATGGTACGGATGATTCGTCGGCTCAAAGAGTCGATGGACACCACGATTTCGACGTTGACCTGGGATCAGGGAGTGGAGTTTGCCAAACACACGGAGTTTTCTGTCGCGGAGAATATCCAGGTGTTTTTCGCCGATCCGCATTCGCCGTGGCAGCGAGGTAGCAATGAGCG
>NZ_JASPJU010000027.1:0-454 GCF_030232435.1 Corynebacterium sp. MSK012 | reverse complement strand
GGGTTAAGTAAAGAAAAGTGTGTCTTTTCCGGGCGTGTTGCGGTTATTTGATCCAGCCTTTTTGGATGCCGAGGTTGTGTTGGTAGCTGGTGTCGATGGCGGTGTCGTATTCTGCTGGTGCACCGATGTCATTGGTAGTGGCTGTGGTGTTGTGGGTGATCAGGTCTGTTGCTGTGGAAAGTGCGTCTTGACCCCATCGTTGGTCCCTGGCGATCTTGACCGGATCGTCAGGGACTTCTGTATGTAGATACAGCCACCAATCCATCACTGTGCGTTGATGCGGTAGTGATAGTCCGCGGTGTCTGCGGGCTAGTTCTTTTATGGGGGCGTTGATGCCACCTTCGAGGCTGTTTGTTGTTGCTGCAAGGTTGTCGGGGTCGATGGTTGTTGGTGGGGGTTGCAGGTAGGTAAACAGCAGGTCTCTGCGGTGCAGAGATAGCAATGATTGATAGGC
>NZ_JASPJU010000026.1:0-926 GCF_030232435.1 Corynebacterium sp. MSK012 | reverse complement strand
GGGTTAAGTAAAGAAAAGTGTGTCCGCATGCCACCATAACCCCAGACCACACACCACAAATCACCAAAGAATAGCTCCCCGAAAGCTATTACCCACACCATCCCGCACCTCCGGCCACATTTGTGCTAACCGCACACCGGTTGGATTAAAGGATGACCACCAACCGCCCCAGCTGCCCACTATGCGGCAACAACACAAAGAAAAACGGCACCACCAGCAAATCAACCACCCGTTGGCGCTGCACCCACTGCGGACACTCCTTTACCCGCAACACCCAAACCCACAACAAAAACACCGCCACCATGGCTTTGTTCATCCAATGGGCCACCGGCACCCAATCTCTAACCACCTTCGCCGCACACCATGGCGTAACCAGGCAAACCATGCACCACCGATTCCGATGGTGCTGGTGGATCATCCCCACACCCACCATCGACTCATTCCGCATCCATGACCAAATCTTCCTCGACGCGACCTATCTAAAGTCCGGATGCCTCCTGATCGCAGCCAGTAAAACCCACGTCATCAACTGGACCTGGGCCAGACACGAAACCACCGCCGCCTACACCGAACTCCTACGCCCCATTGCCGCACCACTAATCGCAGTCACAGACGGCGGACAAGGTGCCCAATCAGCCATCCACCACTGCTGGCCAACAACACGCATCCAACGCTGCCTCGTCCACGCCCAACGAACAGTCCGCCGCCACACCACCAGCAACCCCCGCACCGATGCCGGCAAAACCCTCTACCGCCTAGCCCTGAAACTCACTCGCATCACCGACCTTGACCAAGCATCCACATGGGTCGCCCACCTGCACGAATTCGACCACACCTACCGGGAATGGATGAACGAGAAAACCACCATCAAAGACCCCGTTACCGGCGCCTACACCAAGGTCTACACCCACCAACGCGTCCGAGCG
>NZ_JASPJU010000025.1:0-1411 GCF_030232435.1 Corynebacterium sp. MSK012 | reverse complement strand
GGGTTAAGTAGCAAAAAGTGTGTCTGACTTTCAGCATTACTGCTGATTAGGCTGGGTAAATCGGGCGGATATAAGCATCAAGACCTTATATCCGCCCGATTAGTGTTCAATCCACCGGAATGGCACCCGCATGTGCTAATCGGGGGTTGGTGTGCTTTCCGGGTGAGTAAAAACAGACCACGATGCCCGATATGCGCTGGGCAAATGAAGAAAAACGGAACCACTTCTAAAGGCACAACCAGGTGGCGATGCAAGGACCCGAACTGCGGCAGTTCCACGACACGAACCCGCACCGACCGCACGCAGACCCGCGACTTTAAAGCCTTCGTCTCTTATGCCACCTCCACAGCAACGTTGTCTGAACTCGCCCAGCAACAAGGGGTAAGCCGTTGGACACTTGACCGCCGATTCAAACCGTTCTGGCTCATCGACATCCCCAACGACGGTGACCCACAGCGCATCTACGACCAGATCTTCATCGACGGTACCTACACCGCCGCCGGATGCTTGCTCGTCGCAGCCAGCCACGACCACGTCATCGCATGGCACTGGACCAAACACGAAACCGCCCACGCCTACACGCAGCTACTCCGCAAAATCGCTGAGCCGCTCTGCGTCGTCCTCGACGGCGGACAAGGCGCACTTACTGCGATTAAAGCCTGCTGGCCGAACGCGATAATCCAACGATGCCTCGTCCATGCGCAACGCGTCATCCGCCGCTACACCACATCACGACCACGCACCGACGCCGGCAAAGCCATCTACGCCCTGGCGTTGAAACTGACCCGTATCACCACACTCGACCAGGCACGGGAGTGGACGCTGCGTCTGCACGACTTCGGACAGGTATTCAAAGCATTCCTCAACGAGAAAACGCCCGTGTCAAAAGAGCGCCGCACACTCAACAACCAGTGGGAATGGACCCATCTGCGAGTTCGCAAGGCATACAACTCCCTGCTGCACCTCTCACGGAAAGGATGGCTGTTTACCTACCTGCAGCCACCACCGAATGCGCTTGAGCCTCAACGCTGGGCTTCAACGACAAACAGTCTGGAAGGCGGCATCAACGCCGGGCTCAAACGCATCGCCGACGCGCATCGCGGCAGGTCCGGGGAACGCCAACGAAAAATGCTCGAGTGGTACCTGCACTCGAAAACGCAACTGCCTGACGACCCATTAAAGATCGCCAGGCAGTGCAATTTCGGCCAAGATCAACTCGCCAAAGTCAACGATCTTGTCGAAGAAGACCACAACAAAGCCGACCATGAAACAGGCCGACCAGCCTTCTACGACAACGCTATCCCAACCGAGTACGAACACTCGATAGGAATCAGAAAAGGCCCCATGAAGTAACAAACGGTGTGCCCGCCCCGCAACACGCCGAGCGGACACACTTTTTGCTACTTAACCC
>NZ_JASPJU010000024.1:0-1548 GCF_030232435.1 Corynebacterium sp. MSK012 | reverse complement strand
GAAGACTCTACCTTCACTGCAAACACAAGTCAAACCGACCGTGAATACAAAGTAAACTCTCCCCCACATCACCACAACAAGCAATCACATCGCCCTGTCGCGCTGACCCCGGATACATTACACACACTTCACACATAAAGCGAACCCGCAGGTCACGGAGCATTTTGTAACGCGCATCAGCACATTAACAGCCATAAGCAATCTAACAACAACACGCGCGAGGCAGTAAGTGAAGCGTGCTGGATCTAGTTCCTACCTCGGTCCTGGAATCCGTCCGAGCATCACCACGTTCCACGATTCTTAACACGACGCTCCAACTGAGGGAGTCGACACTCTCTACAAGACAAAACTCATTCATACGCAAGACTCGTGAACATAGAAGCGGAAATCGAACTTGCCACTTTGCGGACGATGCATTGGTAAAGAATTATGCGGATACACAAAGTGCTGGACTAGCCACACCACGGGAAGCGCAAACCAAGTGCTACCTTGCCTATTTCATCAACCCAGGGTCGTAAAAAGCGGAACTAACCCCAGGACACTTGAACATACGCATGAATACCTCGGATATAGAGTGCTCCACCGAAAATGTGTGGTGAAGCCATATGAATCCGGAAGCGAGATTGAATCAGAGACCACTAAACGCGGGTGTCTATTCATCCGCAAGTTCGAGGATGTTCCCGATGATGGTGGGCGAATGCTCATTGAGGGAATAGACCGCACGCCCCGGCAGGTTATCGCGAACCTATTGGACTGGATGGAATTACTGCTTAGCTGAAAGCGGAAAGAGCAAGCGGACAAAGAGGTGGTGACTGAAGCTCCTAGTTTCAAATGCGATTAGCTAGGTAGCTTGTACGAGTCTTTCTACCAACACTGGGAGCTGGTACCACCCCGAGATCTGATTAATCGATTCGAGGTTCTACTCGCCGAGGTAATCCAACTGGTACCCTGACTGGCCGAAGCAGAGCTGTTTGAGTCTGAGCAGCGAGCGTGGGCGTCTTCCACTCCGTCAGTATGACCGGTGTGGAAGTGGGTACATATCAACACTGTTGCCCCCCCCCTCACTACGTTTCGTACCAAGATAAGGACATGGGAGAAACTCGCTGCTTGCTAGTTGATTGACTCAACCACGTCGACCCCTGTCTTGAGCACAAAGCAAATTTGACCGGCTCTAACAACATGGTTGATCCGAGCCGTTCATTGGAATGACTAGAGGTGCTGCATCGGCTCTTTGGCTAGTTGCCGGTATGCACCAGTAATCGTTGTACGACCGACGTATTTGATTCTGATTTGCTCGTAGGTTTGCTGCCGGTCGACTAAAGGTTTGCATATCCGCCGCGATCAAACCGACATAATGGCAAACCGTCCTAAGCCGGAAGAGACCATCAGCACTAAAACGCGAGTTAATTCCGTTTACCTGTGGGTAAAACAAAAGTGGGCCGCAGCACCCAACCCCACACGGGAACTGGCTACCACGACCCACAAAACAAGATTATTATGCCGGCGGCGACCTACTCTCCCACACCCTCCCGAGTGCAGTACCATCGG
>NZ_JASPJU010000023.1:0-2422 GCF_030232435.1 Corynebacterium sp. MSK012 | reverse complement strand
GTGGGTCGTGGTTGCCTTGCCCCTTGTGTGGGGTTGGGTGCTGCGGCCCACTTTTGTGCCCACGAGTAAACAACATTTAATCGACAAATGTCGTGGCTTATATCTCGGGGTAGCTACCGATTTGGCTTAATTGCGGGTACTTAGAAGGGTCCGATGCGCAGTACACCGGTCGGAGGCTCCTCGAATTCTGGCACTGAGCTTGTTGGCATGTCCGATTCAGTTATTGCACTTCTGTGTTTACCACAGCCACTCATCCCGACATGCAGATACCGCGCTTCAATGGGGCTTTACTGCCAAGCTGTCCAAATAGGGATCCATACGCTTATTTGGAATTCGTCCTGATTCTTAAGCCCTACCTACGAGACAACGCGGCGCCATCCAAGGTCGCGCCAAAAGGAAATCCCGTATGGGCGAGGTATTGCCTGCGCCCATACGGGAATGTGTTGTATTTAATTACGCCAGCGCGGTCTGGGATTGAGCTATCCAGCCACGCTAATCAAAGTACCGAAGTTAGTTATTACTGCTTGGCTTAGCGGGCGGGACGTCGCCGTAGCCGTCGTGGTCCTTATCTTCAGAGTTGATACCTCCGCGGAAGGTGTCGTGAGCGCTCGGAGTAACTGCGTGCGGTGCACGGTCGGCGGTGTTGAACAAAAGGTTCAAGATAATAGCTGCGACGGAACCTACGCAGATTCCTGAGGCCATAAACGTTTGTGCCCATGCCGGCAGTCCGGAGAATAGTTCGGGCGATACAGCCGGAAGCAATGCCAGTGCCAACGGAATACCAACCACGATCACGTTGGATTCAGTGAACTTAACCTTGGATAGGGTGCGGACGCCGGATGCTGCGACCATGCCGAACAAGGCGATACCGGCACCTCCCAAAACTGGAGCCGGGATAGCAGCAACGAGAGCGGCCGTCTTTGGAATCAGTCCCAGAATCAGCAGCATTCCGCCTGCAGCTGCGGTAACCCATCGGGATCGCACGCCCGTGATGGACAGGACGCCGATGTTCTGGGCAAACGCCGTGTATTGGAAGGTATTGAAAATACCGCCGATCATCGTCGCAGCACCGTCGGCACGCAGTGTGTCGGCAATACGGCGATTATCAATCTCGGTCTCGGTAATCTCACCGATTGCAAGCACATCTCCAGTCGCCTCGACCATAGTCACAAGCGAGACAATGCACATGGCAAATACAGCCGAGAAGACAAACTCAGGCATGCCGAAGTAGAACGGATGTGTCAGCCCAAAGATTGGTGAGTCCTTGGTCCCAGACCAATCCACCATTCCCAATGGAATGCATAGCAGCAACCCAGAAATCATGCCCACTAGAACGGCGATTCGGGCGAGCCATTCCGGTGCCCAACGCTCAATACTGAGAATCAAGACCAACACAAACACAGCTACTGCCAAGTTTTGGGGCGTGCCGAAATCAGGAGTGTCCTTGACTTCAGCACCGCCACCAACCCAGTCAGCTGCGACTGGCATAAGCGTCGTACCGATAATCAATAGCACCGTGCCAGTGACCAACGGCGGAAATAGACGTAGAAGCGACGCAAAAAGCGGTGCAAAGAGCATCATGAAAATGCCCGATGCAATCACCGAACCGTAGATTGCGGGCACGCCGTATTGCGATCCGATAGTGACCATCGGAATGGCAGCAGAGAAGGTACAGCCCTGAATCAGTGGTAGCCGCACACCAAATCGCCAAATGCCCACCGACTGCACGATGGTGGCGATGCCGGCAACAAACAGGTCCGCGGCAATTAGGTGCGGAATATCGGATGGGGACATACGCCCGGCATCCACAAGTGCCCAGCCCACGAAAAGCGGGACTGCCACCGCGCCTGCATACGCGGCGAGCACATGTTGAAAGCCGAGTACAAGCAGTTTCACATGGCCCGGATACTCATCGACCGGATGGACGGTCCGAGCATCGGTCTTCGTTGATGTAGTCACAGTTCGACTTTAGTTCCCTAGTCCAGCTTTTCCTCACTGGAGCTTTCTATTGGGGTGGTTTCGCTCCATCTCGCTTTACGACGAGGCTTTCGGGCCACGTCATTCTGCTGAGATAGTTCGTTAGTGTGCGTGAGCGGCCGGTGAACGAATGCATTGCCGAACAGCTTTAAGTGAAACTCTACGGTTATGGTCTTCTATTAGCTCGAAAGTGCCCTAGAAAAGCATTGTGACCTGGGGGTTCGCTTTATGTGTGAAGTGTGTGTAATGTATCCGGGGTCAGCGCGACAGGGCGATGTAATCGCTTATTGTGGTGATGTGGGGGAGAGTTTACTTTGTATTCACGGTCGGTTTGACTTGTGTTTGCAGTGAAGGTAGAGTCTTCTTCTGCTGCTCACGTGGTGGTTGCCCTGGTTGGGGTGGTTGTCTTCGTGGGTGTGTGTTGTGTGAGAACTCAATAGTGTGC
>NZ_JASPJU010000022.1:2158-5435 GCF_030232435.1 Corynebacterium sp. MSK012 | reverse complement strand
GGGTGGGTGGTGTCATGCCAGACACTGAATAACGGACGCGAGCAAAAACCCTGTAATTCACACTTTGTGTGTTGAATGTTTGGTCTATTAGTACCGGTCACCTCCACACCTTACGATGCTTCCAGATCCGGCCTATCAACCCCATCATCTATAGGGGACCTCAAAAGAAACCTAATCTTGGAACAGGCTTCCCGCTTAGATGCTTTCAGCGGTTATCCCTTCCGTACGTAGCCAACCAGCCATGCCCCAGGCGGGACAACTGGCACACCAGAGGTACGTCCATCCCGGTCCTCTCGTACTAGGGACAGCCTTCCTCAAGTTTCTACGCGCGCGGCGGATAGAGACCGAACTGTCTCACGACGTTCTAAACCCAGCTCGCGTGCCGCTTTAATGGGCGAACAGCCCAACCCTTGGGACCTACTCCAGCCCCAGGATGCGACGAGCCGACATCGAGGTGCCAAACCATCCCGTCGATATGGACTCTTGGGGAAGATCAGCCTGTTATCCCCGGGGTACCTTTTATCCGTTGAGCGACACCGCTTCCACAAGCCGGTGCCGGATCACTAGTCCCTAGTTTCCTACCTGCTCGACCTGTCAGTCTCACAGTCAAGCTCCCTTGTGCACTTACACTCAACACCTGATTGCCAACCAGGCTGAGGGAACCTTTGGGCGCCTCCGTTACTCTTTGGGAGGCAACCGCCCCAGTTAAACTACCCACCAGGCACTGTCCCTAACCCGGATCACGGGCCGAGGTTGAGATGTCCAATACGATCAGAGTGGTATTTCAACAACGACTCCACCCCAACTGGCGTTGAGGCATCACAGTCTCCCACCTATCCTACACAAACCGAACCGAACACCAATACCAAGCTATAGTGAAGGTCCCGGGGTCTTTTCGTCCTGCCGCGCGTAACGAGCATCTTTACTCGTACTGCAATTTCGCCGGGTCTGTGGTTGAGACAGCAGGGAAGTCGTTACGCCATTCGTGCAGGTCGGAACTTACCCGACAAGGAATTTCGCTACCTTAGGATGGTTATAGTTACCACCGCCGTTTACTGGGGCTTAAATTCTCCGCTTCGACCCGCAAAAGGGGTCTAACAGGTCCTCTTAACCTTCCAGCACCGGGCAGGCGTCAGTCCGTATACATCGACTTACCCGTCTTCGCACGGACCTGTGTTTTTAGTAAACAGTCGCTTCCCTCTATTCTCTGCGGCCACAACCAGCTCAACCACGTCGGTCACCAGTCATGGCCCCCCTTCTCCCGAAGTTACGGGGGCATTTTGCCGAGTTCCTTAACCACAGTTCTCCCGATCGCCTTAGTATTCTCTACCTGACTACCTGTGTCGGTTTCGGGTACGGGCCGTATATCCACATCGCTAGAGGCTTTTCTCGGCAGCATAGGATCACCAACTTCCCCAAAACGGGTACGCATCACGCCTCACCCTATATGTGCTCCGGATTTACCTAGAACACGGGCCACACGCTTACACCACGATATCCATCACGTGGCACGGCTACCTTCCTGCGTCACCCCATCACTTGGCTACTACCAGTTCAGGTCCCCAGCATCACACACACCAACCAACCTAAAAGGCCGGCACAAGGCGCGTGTTCAGGTGGGTTAGTATCCCTGATTCACCATGGGCGCGGACACACGGGTACGGGAATATCAACCCGTTATCCATCGACTACGCCTGTCGGCCTCGCCTTAGGTCCCGACTCACCCTGGGAGGATTAACCTGGCCCAGGAACCCTTAGTCATTCGGCGGAGGAGTTTTCCACTCCTCATTCGCTACTCATGCCTGCATTCTCACTCGCGCACACTCCACACTAGGGTTACCCCAGCGCTTCACAGCAGTCACGCGACGCTCCCCTACCCAACCACCAAAAGGTGATTGCCGCGGCTTCGGCGGTGTACTTGAGCCCCACTACATTGTCGGCGCAGAACCACTCGACCAGTGAGCTATTACGCACTCTTTCAAGGATGGCTGCTTCTAAGCCAACCTCCTGGTTGTCTTCGCGATCCCACATCCTTTTCCACTTAGCACACCCTTAGGGGCCTTAGCCGGCGATCTGGGCTGTTTCCCTCTCGACTACGAAGCTTATCCCCCGCAGTCTCACTGCCGTGCTCTGACCTCACCGGCATTCGGAGTTTGGCTGATGTCGCTAAGATGATAGTCCCGCTAAACCAACCAGTAGCTCTACCTCCAGGAGGAAACACACGACGCTGCACCTAAATGCATTTCGGGGAGAACCAGCTATCACGGAGTTTGATTGGCCTTTCACCCCTACCCACAACTCATCCCCTCAGTTTTCAACCTAAGTGGGTTCGCGCCTCCACAGAGTCTTACCTCTGCTTCACACTGGCCATGGGTAGATCACCCCGCTTCGGGTCCAGGACATGCCACTGACAACACACTAGTTAGTATTCGCTTTCGCTACGACTACCCCACCAAACGGGTTAACCTCGCGACATGCCGCTGACTCGCAGGCTCATTCTTCAAAAGGCACGCCATCACCCCACAAAAAAGGGCTCTGACGGATTGTAAGCACATGGTTTCAGGTACTATTTCACTCCCCTCCCGGGGTACTTTTCACCATTCCCTCACGGTACTAATCCGCTATCGGTCATAAGCAGGTATTTAGGCTTACCGGGTGGTCCCGGCAGATTCACAGCAGATTCCACGAGCCCGCTGCTACTCGGGCAACACACCAATTGCACGCACGGGTGTTTCACGTACCGGACTCTCACCGTCTACGGCAGGACATTCCAATCCACTTCCGCTACACCCACACAAAACAACGCAGGGCTAGCAGACCCTGCACAATGCATCCCCACAACCCCACGCACGCAAACCCTGCCAGGTATCACACGCACGCGGTTTAGCCTCATCCACGTTCGTTCGCCACTACTAACGGAATCACAATTGTTTTCTACTCCTACGGGTACTGAGATGTTTCACTTCCCCGCGTAACCACCAATTAGACTATGAATTCATCTAACGGCGACCGCCCACAACGACGGCCAGGTTTCCCCATTCGGACACCCTCGGATCAACGCTCAGTTGGCAGCTCCCCGAGGCCTATCGCAGCCTCTCACGTCCTTCATCGGCCTACTATGCCAAGGCATCCACCATGCGCCCTTACAACACAACACACAAACAAATAACTAAGAACAATCACAAACAGAAAAACTGCTTGACAAAATCGAACTTACAGAAAAACAAGATGCTCGCGTCCACTATCCAGTTCTCACACAACACCCACACACCACACA
>NZ_JASPJU010000022.1:0-2058 GCF_030232435.1 Corynebacterium sp. MSK012 | reverse complement strand
GACAAAATCGAACTTACAGAAAAACAAGATGCTCGCGTCCACTATCCAGTTCTCACACAACACCCACACACCACACACAAACCACCACAACAGCAGCCTGCCCGCAGCACGCAGCAACCTGTACAACAGGAACAACAACATGTGTCATCCCAGACACCCAACAGCGCACCAACAACCAACCAACACCAAAGGAAAGCACAAACGCTTAAAATCATCACACGCACGCGCAGACCACCACTTCAGTGATCTAACCAGTAGGTGTTCCACCCAAAAAACAAAAAATAGCCACACGCCACCAACACGATGACACATGACACAAAGAAAAAATAATCTCCTTAGAAAGGAGGTGATCCAGCCGCACCTTCCGGTACGGCTACCTTGTTACGACTTCGTCCCAATCGCCAATCCCACCTTCGACAGCTCCCCCACAAAATGTGTTAGGCCACTGGCTTCGGGTGTTACCGACTTTCATGACGTGACGGGCGGTGTGTACAAGGCCCGGGAACGTATTCACCGCAGCGTTGCTGATCTGCGATTACTAGCGACTCCGACTTCACGGGGTCGAGTTGCAGACCCCGATCCGAACTGAGACCGGCTTTGCGGGATTAGCTCGCCCTCACGGACTGGCAACCCACTGTACCGACCATTGTAGCATGTGTGAAGCCCTGGACATAAGGGGCATGATGATTTGACGTCATCCCCACCTTCCTCCGAGTTAACCCCGGCAGTTTCTTACGAGTCCCCACCACAACGTGCTGGCAACATAAGACAAGGGTTGCGCTCGTTGCGGGACTTAACCCAACATCTCACGACACGAGCTGACGACAACCATGCACCACCTGTATACAAGCCACAAGGGAAACACCATCTCTGGCGCGATCCTGTATATGTCAAGCCCAGGTAAGGTTCTTCGCGTTGCATCGAATTAATCCACATGCTCCGCCGCTTGTGCGGGCCCCCGTCAATTCCTTTGAGTTTTAGCCTTGCGGCCGTACTCCCCAGGCGGGGCGCTTAATGCGTTAGCTACGGCACGGATCCCGTGGAAGGAAACCCACACCTAGCGCCCACCGTTTACGGCATGGACTACCAGGGTATCTAATCCTGTTCGCTCCCCATGCTTTCGCTCCTCAGCGTCAGTTACTGCCCAGAGACCCGCCTTCGCCACCGGTGTTCCTCCTGATATCTGCGCATTTCACCGCTACACCAGGAATTCCAGTCTCCCCTACAGTACTCAAGTTATGCCCGTATCGCCTGCACGCCCGGAGTTAAGCCCCGGAATTTCACAGACGACGCGACAAACCACCTACGAGCTCTTTACGCCCAGTAATTCCGGACAACGCTCGCACCCTACGTATTACCGCGGCTGCTGGCACGTAGTTAGCCGGTGCTTCTTCTCCATCTACCGTCAGAAACCCTTCGTCGATGGTGAAAGGAGTTTACAACCCGAAGGCCGTCATCCCCCACGCGGCGTCGCTGCATCAGGCTTCCGCCCATTGTGCAATATTCCCCACTGCTGCCTCCCGTAGGAGTCTGGGCCGTGTCTCAGTCCCAATGTGGCCGTCCACCCTCTCAGGCCGGCTACCCGTCGCCGCCTTGGTAGGCCATTACCCCACCAACAAGCTGATAGGCCGCGGGCCCATCCCACACCGAAAAAACTTTCCACCACACCCTCACGGTGCGGTCCTATCCGGTATTAGACCCAGTTTCCCAGGCTTATCCCGAAGTGCAGGGCAGGTCACCCACGTGTTACTCACCCGTTCGCCACTCGTGTACCCCAGCAAGCTGGAGCCTTACCGTTCGACTTGCATGTGTTAAGCACGCCGCCAGCGTTCGTCCTGAGCCAGGATCAAACCCTCCATCAAAAACCCTTCAAATCAGAAGAATCAAAAAACAATGAAAGGCCCAAAAACCTGACAAAAACAGACAAACAACCACCACACACCACAAACAGTGCGCGGCCTGGCCGTTATCCAAAAATAAAACGTTCTCCCCTTCGAACCGACGAGGCCAAAAAAGAAGAGAACAACCATGATCTTTCCCACAAATGAAAAAACCACG
>NZ_JASPJU010000021.1:0-5452 GCF_030232435.1 Corynebacterium sp. MSK012 | reverse complement strand
CTATTCTTTGGTGATTTGTGGTGTGTGGTCTGGGGTTATGGTGGCATGCGGACACACTTTTCTTTACTTAACCCTCTAGCACGGCACGTCCACCGCAGCGATGCGGTGGGGTTGGATCGTGAGGCTCTCCCCGGTGGATTCGAGCACCGCGGAGATGGTGGAGGGGGTCATCATCACGATGGAGATCCAGTCATGGCTGGTGGCACCCGCATAGTCCACGTAGTGCAGGCGCACCTGTGTGCCCGCGGTATAGGCGCGGCGCAGCTCGGACATGATCTCCCGCGGCGAGCGGAAGGTCCGGGTGTCCGAGGCCTTCGTGCCGTCCGCCGGGTCCACGGCGATGGCCTGGTCGTGGGCGCGGCGAAAACCCTCCACGGCGCCGTCGATCTCCGAGGCGATCTCGGTGGAGTCCCCAGTGATGTCCATGATGTTGCGCTGGGGAGTATCCACGCGAGACGGGACACGAGCCGAGTGGGGTTCGGTGGCGGAGCCCTGCTGGAATGCCCTGGTGGCGTCGTCAATCAAATACCGCAGGGACTGGGGAACGGACGAGAGACCGCCGGGGGACATGCGATCCAGGAAGGCCTCGATGTCCTTCCATGGGGCGTCATAGCGCTTCGGCCCGATCAGGCTGAATACGTCGCCTTCGCGGCCGTCCTCGCGCACCAGGGTGGCGGTGAGCCCCAGACGGCGGCGAGACTGCAGGTCGGAGGTCATGCGGAACACCGGGGCAGGCAGCAGGTGAACCTCGTCGTAAATGATTAAGCCCCAGTCGCGGGAGTCGAACAGCTCCAGCGCCCGGTATTCGCCCTTCGACTTGCGCGTGACCACTTGGTAGGTGGCGATGGTCACGGGGCGGATCTCCTTCTTCTCTCCGGAGTATTCGCCGATTTCATCCTCCGTCAGGGAGGTGCGGCGCACTAGCTCGTCCTTCCACTGCCTGCCCGCGACGGTGTTCGTCACCAGGATCAGGGTGGTGGCCTTTGCCTTGGCCATCGAGGCCGCGCCGACCATCGTCTTGCCCGCACCACATGGCAGCACTACCACGCCCGAGCCGCCTTCCCAGAAGCTATCGGCCGCCATCTCCTGGTAGTCGCGCAGCTGCCATTCTTCGTGTTCCTGCGACAGCTCGATGGGGTGTGCCTCGCCGTCGACGTATCCCGCCAGGTCCTCTGCGGGCCAGCCGACCTTCAGCAGTTCCTGCTTGAGCCTGCCGCGCTCGGAAGGGTGCACAACGATCGAGTCCTCGTCGATCTCTGCGCCCAACATGGGCTTGATCTTTTTGTGACGCCGGATCTCCGTCAGCACAGCCCTGTCCGTCGTCTCTAGCACGAGCCCGTGCGCTGGGTGCTTGATGAGCTTCAGCCGCCCGTAGCGATCCATCGTGTCGGCAATGTCGATGAGCAGCGGCTGCGGGGCGGGGAACCGCGAGTAGGTTTCCAGCACGTCCATGATCTGCTCCGCGTCGTGCCCTGCCGCGCGGGCGTTCCACAGCGCCAGCGGGGTGATGCGGTAGGTGTGCACGTGCTCCGGCGCGCGCTCCAGCTCCGCGAACGGTGCCAGCGCGGTGCGCGCCTCCTGCGCCTGTTCGTGGTCGATTTCCAGCAGCACGGTCTTATCCGACTGCACAATGAGCGGTCCGTTTCCAATGCCCACGCTGTGTGTCACTTCCTTTTTGTTTATCGACGCCACCGCGACGGTGTTGCTCAAGCCAAAGACATCATTTTACGCTGCAGTGGTGCGAACTCGTGCTCCACTATGCTGAGACCCATGATTGCTCAGACGGGAAATCTGCGCCAATGGCAGTATTTCGTGGCTTTAGCGGAGACCGGTAGTTTTACAGCGGCGGCAGCGCGACTGGGAGTGAGTCAGCCGCCTGTCTCCAATGCCATTAAGCGCTTAGAAGCTGGTGTAGGTACACCGCTATTTATCCGAGGGGCGGGGGAAGTGAAACTAACCGAGGCAGGGTTGACCTTGCTTCCATATGCCCGGGTGATTAATCGCGATCTTCAGACTATGCATTCGATGATTGACGGTATCCGAAGTGGTGCGCAAAGCGGGTTTCGTTTGGCCATCAGTAGTGCGCTTCCAAGCGAGATAGGATCGCGTATTGCAGCAAAGGCACAGCAGCATGATGGAGTAGTTTTGTCGTCACTGCCTTCTGTTGAGATTCTTGCCCGTGTTGAAGAAGGCGCTATTCATGCGGGGCTTGTTCAAGCTCCGGTTCCCTTGGGTACTCACCGCAGTGCGAGGCAGTTTTCTCTGTCACGTGATCTAGTGGTGCCGCCGGGGTATTCAAGGTTGGATAAGACCTTGTCTCAATTGAATCTGCTGGTGGAGAACCTGAATGACAATTCAAGTGCAGCCAGTGGTTTGGCGAGAGAGCTATTTCGGTCGGGTGTGTCTTGCGAAATTAATGATTCAGAGGATGCTCTAGGTAGGGGCTTATTGATTGGAAGAGGGGAGGGGATGTCTTTGGTATTTCGCGGTTTTCACCAGTTTGACAATGCTATTGAGCTTCCTTCCCGTTTCGATTTTTCCGTGGATGTAGTGGTTCGCCGAGGTGGGATGGACAATGGCGCCGAGGCCATGGCGGTCGCCGAAAGAATTTGTCGAAGGATTAACCAATGACTGCACGGATGGAGATGGCCCTGGAAAACGTGTTGACGCGGTCGGGGTGTGAGGGATGGTGGTGTGCATCGCGACTGCACGATGGGGTGACTATCGGACGCAAACAAGACGAGAAAATTACGGTGGCATCCTTATATAAAATCCGGCTCCTCCACCTCACTTTGGAAGCGATTCAACGAGGTGATCTGGATCCTCGTCTTCGTGTTGACGTTGCACCGTCCAAAGGAACTTACGAAGGGTATGGGTTCGCTGCCTTTGATGACGCAGTGAACGTGAGTCTCCGAGACTTAATGAAACAAGTCGCATCGGTGTCAGATAACGTGGCCGCCCACGAGATTTTGCGTCTACTGCCTGCGTGGGCTCGAGAAGCATTTCTTAAACGGTTTCCACCTCATTATGACTTGCAAGATCGGAATAGCTTAGTGACGGCGGAGAAACAATTGCGTCAATATGTTCAATCCCAAGGGGGGAGTAGTACAGATATAGCGTTTTCTGCAGTCTCTTCGTTGGCGGAAATAACTAATGACTTGGAACAGGTTTGGAAAGACGATAGTGCAGCGGTACGTCGATCTATGTGTGAACTCTTGGGGTTGCAGGTGTGGCGTCACCGTGTTCCTTCAGGCTTTCCTCCAAGCGGCGTTGATATCTATGGAAAAACGGGCACTGTAGGACTTCTCCATGGTGAAGCTTCGATTATCCAGGTTGAGGGCGAGGAGCCCATTGTGGTGTCCATCATGCTGAAACAGGTGGTGCCAGAACAAGCAATGAGTACTCACGATGGTGCTATTGGCGAAGTGGCTAGACTGCTCGTGGACGCTCTTCGTTAGAATTTCTGCCACTTGAATACACACTTCTACCATCGCCTATATGTGAATGAAATGAGACAATTGCATTATGTGATATTGGTGGCATCCAATGCGTCTCACTTAACGTCACTCCCATGATGACTAAGCACAATCGTTTCCGTCAGTCGGTGATTGCACTCTGTTCGCTCTCCGCAGTGATGTTGAGCAGCTGTTCAGCTCTACCGTGGGAATCAGACTCAGACGTATTTCTCAAAGCTTTCAACGCGGGAGATGACAGCAAGGCTGCACGGTATCTGGATCATCCAGACCCGGAGCGCGCCCTTCATGAATTTCGGCAGTCACTTCATGGTGTGAAGGTCAACATCGAAAAATCTGATATTTCCAATGGAAAGCAGAATACTCATGTGACTTGGTCCAAAGATGGTGTGGAGTTGGAGAGCAATGGTCGGCTCGTCCTTAGTGGACAGGATGGTAAGCCTCAATGGTTGCCTTCGATCTTCGAAGCTCAGTTGAGCGATGATTCCGCACTCTTTTTTGCTGAAGATAAACAGTACGATCTTCCAATTAAAGATCGCTTGGGCAATGAATATATGACCTGGACGAAAGTTATTCAGGTACGAGGTCGCAAAGATATAGCCTCTAGAGCGCAGGAATTGGCCCAGATTTTTGCACCAGTGTCTCCCACAACGACTAAGGAGTGGATCGAGCAGACCTTGGGAGAGTCTCAGGATGAAGACACCGTGCTCCTCACTTTGAGGCAGGAAGAATTCCGGAAGATACAAGAGCAACTTAGGACCTTTGAGGGAATTTCCACTGTGGAGCAGGGGCGTCTCTTAAGCGTGTCCAAAACTCTTAACTCTCCGCTGGATGCTGAATTGAACAAATATTGGGAGTCAGTGCTCGATGCTAATTCAGGATGGTCGATACGCGCTGAGAGTTCACAAGGTATGACGACGGTAGCCTCTGAGCCGCCTCGCCGAGTTCAGCCAATCGCAACCACTCTGGATAACACACTGCAAAGCGCAGCAAAACAAGCAGTGGACAGTGAGCAACGTGCCGCAGTTCTAGTCGTGCTCAATCCTAGAACAGGAGGTGTCCTTGCCGTTGCACAAAATGACAAGGCAAATAACCAAGGGCCAATCGCACTCACCGGGCTATTCCCACCGGGATCGACGTTCAAAACTGTGACCACAGCGGCGGCACTAGAGGCAGGGGCAGTCAGCATGGATGAGGAACTACCTTGTCCTAGCAATATCACCGTCGCTGGACGCACGATTCCCAACGATCATGACTTCGATCTAGGTAGCGTTCGACTGGAAGAAGCTTTCGCCCAATCATGTAACACAACCCAAGCGGTCATTTCGGATCGTTTGGGAGAAGATGATCTGCAACGGACTGCTTTAGAACTCGGAATTGGCTCCGACTTCGACGTACCAGGGATGACCACACTTACTGGTTCGGTGCCGCGGACACCGGCTGGACCTCCTCGTGTGGAGGCTTCTATTGGACAGGGCGAGGTTCTAGCTAGTCCATTTGGGATTGCGCTCATGCAATCGACTGTCGCTAACGGCGGCTTGCTTGTTCCTCCACAGCTCATTCAAGGCGAACAGACAGTAGTGAATAAACAGGCAGACCAGCATGTCAGCGATACAACTATTCAAAGCCTCCGGACGATGATGAAATCAACAATTGACCACGGTTCAGCTAGGTCGTTGAGTGATCTTAGTGCACTTGGCGGAAAGACTGGTACAGCAGAAATTGATGGCAAGCTTTCCAATGGCTGGTTCGCTGGAACGACAGGGGAATTGGCGATTGCGTCCCTTGTAATCGAAGGAGATTCTTCTCAGCCAGCTGTGGAAATGGCCGGGCGTTTCCTTCGCTCGCCGGATGTTCAGAAATTCTCTGGAATTCAATAAACTTGCGTCATAACCTCTAGCACGGGTTAAGTAAAGAAAAGTGTGTCTTTTCCGGGCGTGTTGCGGTTATTTGATCCAGCCTTTTTGGATGCCGAGGTT
>NZ_JASPJU010000020.1:0-7116 GCF_030232435.1 Corynebacterium sp. MSK012 | reverse complement strand
AAAAGGCCCCATGAAGTAACAAACGGTGTGCCCGCCCCGCAACACGCCGAGCGGACACACTTTTTGCTACTTAACCCTGAGTTACTGCTTGCGTTTATGGCTGGCGACGGCGTGCCAACGCGAGTTAGTGACTGCGTTTATGACAAAAATGGCCCGAAAAATGGCTTGAAAGTGTCATAAACTTACACAGTTTCACATTTGCAGCTCGCATCCATGGGGGCCATTCCGGTGGATTGACCGGAAACGGGCTTGAATAAGGTCCAGCCCCACTTCAAGCGCCCCTACTCAAGCCCCCGCCCCGAGGCCACTGATGTGAAAACCCGCAGCCATGACTGAACTAGCAGTCACGGCTGCGGGCCTCCAGCAGATGTAGCTCTGCTAAGAACCTAAAAGATTACTTGTTAATCACCGTGGTCGGGTGCACGTAACCCAGAGTCTCCGGATCAACCGGGAACTCAATGTCGCCGAAAGGCGAATCTGCACCAGCGTGGTGAGCAATCAGTTCAGTAACAGCGTGCTGACCAGGCTCGAGGTCCTTCGGCCAGCCGGGATCGACATAGGATTTCTTTGCAACGTTAGCCATGCTGAGATTATCCCAAAAATTTTCTCCCCAGTCACCTTCTCCCCTCCTTAAATCTCACTAAAGTGGGGATTGTCATGACTAGCACCACCCCCTTTGCACTCTTTTCCGACTGGCTGGCAGGTCAACCAGACCAATTTGTGGGCACTATCCTCAGCAATCGCCCCGATGCGCTGTCGCCACCGCCGAAGTCTTCCCAGGTGCTAGCGGCAAGGCTCCAGCTCCGCGCTTCTGTCTCCCGCGCGCTGACCAGACTGCCCGCACTGGAGCTCGCCTGCATTGAGGCTGCCGCTGACCTCGGTGCCGACGCCGAACCCGTCACTGCGGACGCCCTCATCGACTACATTCTCGACTTACTCTCTCGAGCAGAGGTTCCCGCCAATCAACGGCCCACGGCCACGCATATTCGGACAAGCCTCGATACCCTGCGCGAATACGGACTCATCTGGGGCAACGGTCCCGGCCCCCGCGGCACCTTCACCGGCAAGTCCACCCGCAAGAAGCCTCTGCCCTGGCAGGACTACTTCTGCCTCAGCGATGAGGTCGCCACCTCGTTGCCACCTGGCTGGTATCTTCTGCCCAATCCCGATGGCCCCAGCCGCAGCCAGCTACGCACGGCACTCACCGAGGTCACAGACAGGCAGCAGCGTCTCCTGGATACCCTCGCCAACTCCGGAGGGCTCGGCGTCACAAAGGACGCTCATCCGGATGCCGACCCTTCGCTGCCGGTCCCAGCGCTCATCAACGCCGGCCTGCTCGAACGCATCGACGAGGGCACCGTTCGCCTGCCCGCCACCGTTCGCGCGCTTATGCGTGGAGTCGGGCTTGCCGACGACGACGTCCCCCTGCGCCCCGAAACCCCCGCTACCCACGTGGTCGCCAGCGGTAACGACCGTGCTGCCGCCACTGCCTGGGAAACTTTGCGACAGGCGACTGACCTGCTGGACTTGCTGGGAACCGACCCCGCGCCGACCTTGAAAAACGGTGTCATTGGAGTACGGGAAACCCGCAGTCTCATCGAGGAGCTCGGCGTCGACATCTCGGAGCTGGCTCGCGGCGTGGCTAATCTCAGTGCAGCGGGCCTGGTTCATGTCGGTACTCCACATCCGCTGCCACTGCACGACAGCGGTGGTGACTATTTCGCCCCCACGCTGGCAGCCGACGGCTTCCTCGACGCCGATCTGGTTGACCGGTGGGTGAGTTTGACGGTCGGCACTCGCACTAGCGACGCAGCTCCCTGGCGGGTCGACCAGCTCAATGAGGAAGGCAAGCGCATTGCTCTACTCTCCCCACAAGCTCGGCTCTCCGGGGTACCGTCAATCCGGGAAATGGTGCTGGCCTGCTGTGCGCAGGTGGCGTCGTCGGCAAGCGACAACGACATCGTTGCTCTGACCGACCTGCGTGAATGCGCCGCCTACTACTACCCGATTACCAACGCGAGGTGCACGGACGAGGCGCTCAGTGGCGTGGTCGACGAGCTGGTCGCCCTCGGCATCGTCGTGCGGGACCCTGGCGTGGAAACGATTTCCGTCGGCCTTAGCGAGGTTGGCAAAGCCACGGTCGCGCTCATCGAATCCGGCACTGCCGAGGCCTTCGACGATCTGCGTGCCGCCTGCAACAACCTCTTGCCGCCGAACGCCTCGTACCTGATGGTTCAGGCGGACAACACCATCGTCGTACCGGGCCCCGCATCCCCGGAGATGGAACGCATGCTCAGTTCGATTGCGCAGCTGGAATCTCCCGGCCTCGCCAGCGTCTACCGCGTGACCGAAGACAGCCTTCGCGATGCCCTCGACGCCGGCATCAATGCCGCCGATATCTCGGAGTTTCTTTCGCGCTACGCCGTCGGCGAGGTGCCGCAGTCCATTACCTATTTGCTTGACGACGTCGCCCGCCGCCACGGTCGTCTCCGCGGTGGCCCCGCAGCTTCGTTTATCCGCTGTGACGATCCGGCCCTGCTGGCCTCATTCCAGAGTCACCAGGCTGGGCAAAGCCTGGCGTTGCGGAAGATTGCCGAAACGGTGCTAATTAGCCAGGCCCCGCTTGCCCAGGTGATTGAGACCGCTAGAAATGCGGGCTTTTCCATCATCGCCGAAGATGCAGAGGGTTTGGTGCTGGATCTCGGTCGCGCTCCCTGCCGCATTGAGGCGCCAGCTCCGGTGCCTACTGCGCGTACAACGATGCCCGAACCGGAACGCATCAGCCAGGCGTTGACGGCTATTGCCGATGGCAACCGTGCTGCTGAGCACGCTGGTAGTTCCAGTGGCACTGCAGCCAGTGGCAACACTGCTGGGGTCTCTGGCTCGGCTGCGGATTCGGCGACAGGTACGGGCACGGCTGCCGGTGCCAGCGCTAGCACCGGTGGCACGAGCGACTACGCCTCCGGCACCGAAGCGTTCAAGCTTCTGCAGCGCGCGGCTCGCCATGGCGACGACCTGTATTTGAGCTACGTTGACCGCAACGGCAAACCCGGCCGCAAGCGCGTGCGCCCAGTCACCGTCTCCGGTGGGCAGGTCGATGCTATCGACCCGGCCACCAGTCAAGTGCTGCGCTTCCTGCTGCATCGCATTACCGAAGTACATCCTGTCGACTAGGCGGCGGGCGCGCGGACCGTCGTAAAGCGATGCAGAAGCGAATGTGGCGGTTCGGGATGATTCGAGCCCGTGCCGCATCTTCTGCGTAATCGTGGCAGAATTGACCTTTAGCTTATTTTTGGTCGAATGTCTGCGAGGCGAGGAAATAATGGGTTTCGGCACGGGTCCGCTGATCGTCCAATCGGACAAGACGGTGCTGCTGGAGGTCGATAATCCGGAGGCGGATGCGGCACGCGCGGCGCTGGCACCGTTCGCGGAGCTCGAACGTGCTCCTGAACATGTGCACACCTACCGCATCACCCCGCTGGCGCTGTGGAATGCCCGCGCCGCCGGTCACGACGCGGAGCAGGTGGTCGATGTCCTCGAGCGCTTCTCCAAGTTCCCCGTCCCACAGCCGCTGCTTATCGACGTCGCGGAGACCATGGACCGCTACGGTCGCCTGAGCCTGACCAAGCATCCAGCTCACGGCCTTATTCTGGTTTCACACGACCCTGCGGTACTGGCCGAGGTGACCAAGCACAAAAAGATACGTCCGATGCTCGGTGAGCAAATCGATGCCGACACCTGGACCGTGCACCCCTCCGAGCGAGGCCGTATCAAACAGGAGCTGCTGAAGGTCGGCTGGCCGGCCAATGACACCGCCGGATACATCGACGGTGAGGCACACGCCATCGCTTGGCAGGATCAGGGCACCGGAGGCCACGACACCTGGGAACTGCGCGACTACCAGCGCATGGCGGCTGATTCCTTCCGCGAAGGTGGCTCCGGCGTCGTGGTGCTGCCCTGTGGCGCAGGCAAGACAATCGTCGGTGCGGCGGCCATGGTAGACGCGCAGCGCACCACTTTGATTCTGGTCACCAACACCGTCGCCGGCAGGCAGTGGCGCGACGAGCTGCTGCGACGCACCTCGCTGACCGAGGACGAAATCGGCGAGTACTCCGGCGAAAAGAAGGAAATTCGCCCCGTCACCATTGCGACCTACCAAGTGGTCACGCGCAAGACTAAGGGAGAATACCGCGCACTCGAGCTATTCGATTCCCGCGACTGGGGCCTCATCATCTATGACGAGGTCCACCTCCTGCCCGCTCCTGTGTTCCGAATGAGTGCGGATCTGCAGTCGCGCCGTCGACTGGGGCTCACCGCTACCCTGGTGCGCGAAGATGGCCGCGAGGGCGATGTCTTCAGCCTGATTGGCCCGAAGCGCTACGATGCCCCGTGGAAGGACATCGAAGCCCAGGGCTGGATCGCACCGGCTGACTGCGTTGAGGTCCGCGTGACCCCGACCGAGTCCGAGCGCATGCTCTACGCCACGGCTGAGGCCTCCGACAGGTATCGTCTGGCCGCAACGACGCCGACGAAGATTCCCGTCGTCAAGCAAATCCTTGCCCGACACGAGGGCGAACCCGCTCTGGTGATTGGTGCCTACCTGGATCAGCTCGAAGAGATCGGCGAAGAGCTCGGCGTCGACGTCATCGAAGGAAAGACGTCCAACGCCAAACGCGAGGAGCTCTTTGGGAAGTTCCGGCGCGGCGAGATCAACACGCTGGTGGTCTCCAAGGTTGCGAACTTTTCCATCGACCTTCCCGAAGCCTCTGTCGCCGTGCAAATCTCCGGCACCTTCGGTTCCCGACAGGAGGAGGCACAGCGCCTGGGGCGTCTCCTGCGCCCGAAGTCCGATGGTGGTGGCGCCGTCTTTTACTCGGTGGTGACTCGCGATACGCTCGATACCGAATACGCAGCTCACCGCCAGCGTTTCCTGGCGGAACAGGGCTACGCCTACCGAATCGTCGACGCAGACGAGTACCTCGGGCCCTCCCTGCCCGGTGATTCCACCGCTAGCTCGGAATCCTAGAAAACTGGATAACTAAAGGACTGCCATGAACTTTCACTTCCCCGTCAACCGCGAGCACACCAACGCCAACAACGAGTACTACCGCGATGCCCGCCGACTGCTCATCTCCTCCGGCATTTTCTCTGCTCTGCTGCTCGTCGGCGCTGTGCTGGTTCTAATAGTTTTCGACCGCACGCCGTTTGTTATCGGCAGCGCGGTTATGCTTTTCGCCCTCGCAGCTCTCTACGTCGGCGTTACCTTCCAGGTGCGACGCGCAATTAAGGATCCGCAAGAGCTTTACGACGAATCCCCGCTGGTTCCGGCCATGATTGCGCGTGTGGATGAGCGGACCATGGTGCTGATGACCCTGGTGGACATGCGTAAAACCCCCTCCGATGGCGAGCCCGTCCCGGCCCTGGCTACACGTACGGTCACCACGATTTCCGGTGTTCCCCGCCGCGTGGGCGCGAAGGTGCCAGCTGTTGCTGTGGCCGGTACACACAAGAGCCGCACCGAGTTCTACGACGAAATCACCCCAGTGCCGCTCGCGTGGTCCACTCCAGACAAGTCAATCATTGCCCAAGCCCAGCGCAATATTCCTGTCAACGATTGGAATGTGCTCGAATGCAACATCGACCGGGTGGAAGAGGTACACGCAACGAAGCGCAATCTCCTGCCGCTGAACTAGTCGGGGGCTGTTAGCCCCGACCTTTTGGCACTGAGCTGTTGCCGCCCCGCCCCCCCGATTTCCCTTAGCAGCGCTCCCCTCTGCGGTGCTCACATGCACAGCGAGAGCGCCATTAGGAACTGAAACGGGTTGACTAGCTCTTGCCCCAGGACTCTTCGTTCTGCCGGTCAATCGCTTCCTTATCGTATTCACCTGCCGGGTCCTCTGGCAGCTCACGTTCCGTGTGAGTGGCCTCTAGAATGAACCGCGCCGCGTCCGTAATCTGTTCACGCTGAACCTTTGGAACCGCAATCTGGTGAGTCGCCAAGAATACCGCCTGAGTGGCGTCTCCACCTGCCTCCTCGACCTTCTTCAGGTACTCGGTAGCTGGCCGAACGACAGTATCGCGGGAGGCCGCCTGAACGTGGACACGCATGCTTCGCGACGGCTCATGCAATCCCGGTGACACTTCCTTTGCCGAATCATCAGAGGTGCCGAAGAATGCCTGCAACCACACCGCAGGAGCACCACGCAGGTCTAGAGCCGGGGCAACGAGCAACAGAGCAACCGGAGTGTCTTGACTAATCTGGTCCACCGCGGAAACAACGTTGTGGCCGCCTGAAGAGACACCATAGAGAACTATCGGGTTCTGATCACTGATGGGCATTGCACCCAATTTTTGAAGCTGCAACGAATCATCTGCAACAGATGCGACTACCCGCGCGATGTCATTGACGGCCTCAGATACTTTATGCTCTGGCGCGAGACGGTAATCCACATCCACAACAATTGCGCCCGATCGGGCTGCCAGGGCAGCCATATTTGGGCCGAAGGAATTCTCACGCAGACTGCCGTCACCCATCCAGAAAGCGCCGCCGTGTGCAGCAACTACCACAGACCCGGTTGGATCCTGCGGGACAAAAACCCGAACCGGAACGCTAGGACTATCCCCCACCGTCGTATCCGTCACCTCTACCTTGCCGTCGGCATACGCAAGGTATGGCGAAGAGTGGTTGACAGCCGCCCCCAGGACCATCATCGAACCGTGAATAATGGCGTCTGGCATACGAGCGCCGCGGTCATTGACTGACGCACGAGCCTTCTTAATGTCTTCCTCAGAGGCACCCAAGGGGACAACCTCGCTCAAGTAGGAATAGGCCGAGACGTGTTCTTCGAGCCATTCAATAAGCTGTTGTAGCTTACCTTCTTCGGTCGTTACGGGAGTGAAGTTGTCTTGAGCCTCGTCCTCAGAAGAAGCGAGGTTAACCACATCGGAGTTAGGTGTCTGATTAGTCATAGAGACAGTCTGCCACAGAGAAGCCACGAGGATTCACTGAAAGAGGAAACCGAGGATCCGATCGACGCTTAGTTAATTCCGTTTACCTGTGGGTAAAACAAAAGTGGGCCGCAGCACCCAACCCCACACGGGAACTGGCTACCACGA